>DATJHD010000163.1:0-6922 GCA_035494275.1 Croceibacterium sp. | reverse complement strand
CGGCCGTGGATCAAGCCCGGCACGCCCGGCCTGCTCCACCGCGTCGGCGGCATCGAGAAACATGTCGAGACCGGCAACATCGATTATTCGCCCAGCAACCACCAGGCGATGACCGACGCCCGCCGCGACAAGGTGCTCGGCGTCGAAGTGCCCGACCAGACCGTCGCGCTCGGCGACGAGACCGGCGAGCTGGCGGTGGTCGGCTGGGGCAGCACATACGGCCCGATCCGCCAGGCGGTCCGCCGCTGGCGCGAGCAGGGCCGCAAGGTCAGTCACATCCACGTGCGCCACATCTGGCCGCTGCCGAAGAACCTCGGGCCCCTGCTCAAGGGCTTCGACCACGTGCTCGTCCCCGAGATGAACGGCGGCCAGTTCAAGACCGTGCTGCGCGACCAGTTCCTGGTCCAGGCCGACAGCCTGACCAAGACCAGCGGCCAGCCGTTCCAGATCGCCGAGATCATGGACGCGATCGGCAAGTATTTCGACGGTGTGCCCGGCAACGAGGGCGGCGAGGTGGCGGCAGACAGAACGCAGCTGCCCGAGCCGCAATCCGGCTACGACGACGGCACCTTGCCCGACGCCCCGTTCCATGGCGAAGACGCCGCGCTGCCGGGCGAGGGGCCGGACAATGGGGCGGTGAACCGGTGACCGACCTCGCGCCAATCGCGACGACCTGCGTCAAGGACTTCGAGGGGGCGAGCGCACAAGTGGAGCGATCGCTAGAAATCCTGAAACCCGATCGGACCCTGCAATGAACGACATGACTCCCATCGAAACCACGCTGAAGGACTGGGAAACCGACCAGGAAGTCCGCTGGTGCCCCGGTTGCGGCGACTACGCGATCCTCAAGGCGGTGCAGCGCACGCTGCCGCAACTCGGCGCCAACCCGGCGAGCACGGTGTTCGTCAGCGGCATCGGCTGCTCGAGCCGGTTCCCGTACTACATGGAAAGCTACGGCTTCCACACGATCCACGGCCGCGCGCCGGCCTTCGCCACCGGCATCAAGCTCGCCAATCCCGATCTCGACGTGTGGCTGATCACCGGCGACGGCGACGGCCTGTCGATCGGCGGAAACCACCTGATGCACGTGCTACGGCGCAACGTGAACGTGCAGATCATGCTGTTCAACAACGAGATCTACGGCCTCACCAAGGGCCAGTTCTCGCCGACCAGCCGCCTCGGCACCAAGACTCCTTCGACTCCGCTCGGCTCGTTCGACCGGCCGGCGCAGCCCTGCGCCTTCGCGCTCGGCAGCGGCGCGCGCTTCGTCGCCCGCGGCTTCGACGTGTCGAAGAACCTGCCCAACGTGCTCAAGGCCGCACACGCCCACCAGGGCGCGGCGTTCATCGAGATTTTCCAGAACTGCATCGTCTACAACAAGGACGTGTTCGACGGCTTCGCCGCCCCCAAGGGCGCGGAGGACCGGCAGCTGTGGCTGGAGCACGGCCAACCGATGCTGTTCGCCGGCGGCGCCAAGGGCATCACCCTCGACCGCGAGGAGCTGGTGCTGAAGGTCGTCGATGTCGTCGACGGCGACTGGCAGGCCGCGGGCGTGATCGTCCACAACGTCAAGAACCGCTCGATCGCCCACATGCTGGTCGAGCTGCCGTTCGGCCCGTTCCCGATGGCGCTAGGCGTCCTCTACGACGACCCGCGCCCGACCTTCGAAAGCGCGGTGATCGCCGAGAAGGCCAAGGCGAGCGAGGGCAAGGAAGCCAACCTCGCCAAGCTGCTCGGCAAGGGCCAGACCTGGACGGTGAGCGACACGGCGTCCGATCCGGTTTGATTTTCTGCTTCACGCTTTTGCAACATTCCGCTGCACGGCCGAAGAAGGCGTTTTCCCACGGCACCCCACTTGTGCCACCACGTCGCCATGACAAGCGGGGCGGGGCGGCGCAAAATTGAGGTTGATCAGGTCGTGGTCAGGGGCCGCCGCCGAATTTTCCCGCAGGGCACCGTCAACAGCCTGGCGTGGGTGTCGGCTTCGCCCGCGGGCGCCTAGGCGAGGCACCGATGGACAACATCACCCACTCGCTGGTCGGCTGGACGCTTGGGCAAACGGGGCTCAAGCGCAAGACGCGCAAAGGTCTTGCCGCGCTGATCCTGGGAGCGAATGCGCCCGATATCGACGTGTTCCTCGGCTGGGTGCCGTGGGCGCCGCTGGCGACGCACCGGGGGTTCACGCACAGCCTTGTCGGCGGTGTGCTGCTCCTGCCGCCAATGCTGGCGGGCCTGCTATGGCTGCTCGACCGATGGCAGGTCCGGCGCGGGACGATCTTCAGGAGCGGCCTCGAGATGCGCTTCGGCTGGTTGGTGCTGCTCGCCTACATCGGCTGCGTCACCCATCCAGTCCTCGACTGGCAGACAAGCTACGCGATCCAGCTGTTCACGCCGCTGAACAGGCGCTGGTACCACAACGATTCGCTGTTCATCGTCGACCCGTGGATATGGGCGATGCTCGGGGTCGGCATTTGGCTTTCGCGAAGGGGCGAGAAGCGGGGACGGCCCGGTTGGCGCCGTCCCGCGCAGGCGGCCGTGGTAGGCGTCTCGCTGTACATCTGCGCCAACGGAGCCCTGAGCGCGGTTGTTCGGCATTCTCCGATCAAGGATGAGCCTGGCGCCAGACCGGATGCCATGGTGCTGTCGCCGCCGCCCCTGTTGTTCTGGCAACGCTCGGTGACCTGGCGACAGGATCACCTCGTTCGTTTCGATCGATATGCCTTCGATGCCGGGTGGATCCGGGCTGCCGATCATCAGCCGCCGGTACCCGACGGGATGAACGATCCGCTGGCCCGCCGGGCCCTCCTGATGCCGCAGGTGGCGCATTTTCGCCGGTGGTCCATCTTGCCGATGGCATCGGTTGAGCGAAACCGCTGCTCGGCGCGGGTCGATTTCCAGGATGCCCGCTTCGGCCGGCGCGCCGCGCGTTCCCTCCTGGGCGAGTCGGTCACGTTCCCGACGCGTGCGCCAGGCTGCTGATCAATGAATGGTCGGGGGACGTTCCCCGGCCGCCGCCTCCGCCGGCCTCTGGAGCAGCGCCGCGGCGAGGAACGCCCAGCCCGCGCCGCCGAGCCAGCCGGCGATGACGTCGCTCGGGAAATGGACGCCGAGCCAGACGCGGGTCCAGGCGATGAGGAGGCTGAGGGCGATCGCCGCGCCGATGATCGTCAGCCGCACGGATTCGCGCGCGCTCAGTGTGGCGAAGGCGAGGGCGATGGCGATGTAGACCACCGCCGAATTGAACGCGTGCCCGCTCGGAAAGCTCGCACCGCCGGCCTCGGTGAGGTGCGGGACGATCTCGGGGCGAGGACGGCCGACCAGGCCCTTGATGAAGCCCTCGACAATCCACGCGCCGATCACCGTCAGGGCGAGCAGCACCGCCTCGCGCCTGAGGCGCAGGAACAGCAGCGCGACCACCGCGCCGACGGCGACGAGGTCGCGCAGCAGGACCCCGCCCAGCGAGGTCAGGTCGCGCACCGCTTCGAGCAGGAACCTCGGCCCCTTCGGCACCAGGCCCGCGCCGGTGCGCCAGAACAGCAGGCCGGGCTTGTCGAACGCGCCGGTCCGGCTCGTCGTCACCAGCCATACCATGATCCCGAACGCCGCCCACGACAGCGCCGCGACGACGATCGCCTTGCGACGGTCGATCCGCCAGCTGCGCGTCGTGAGCATGATCGTCTGGGTCTGGCGGGCCATCGCAGCGCGAACCCTGCCACGGCCGCGGCGTTCCCGCACGGCTATTTTACGATCTTCAGAAGCTCCGGCTCGGCTGCCGGGCGCCTTACTCGCCGCGGTAGCGGGCGAGGATGTTGTCGTGGACGATCGGGCTGAGCAGCTGGGCAAACGCGCAACCGCACATGCTGTCTTCCCACCAGATCACCTCGGCCTGCAAGGCCTCGAGGCCCGGCAGCGTCAGCCAGCAGACGGTGCCGACGTGCAGCCGGCTCACCGACGTGGCCGAGAAGCCCGACAGCGAGAGGTCGTTGACGACGGTCTGGAACGGGCGGCCGCCCGACTGCCGCAATTGCGCCGGAATGGACAGACGCGTGCGCGGTGCGCTCCGGTCTTCCTGTGCAGCGATCTCGTAGCGACCCATGACGTTCTGCAAGCTCATATATACTCTCGGCAAACCGTTGACCGCACGGTTGGGGGCCATGCACGAAGGAGAGTGCTCCTCGCTTGCTTACGAGGTGGTGAGGGAAAATGGTTAAGCTGGATTTTCCACGCGGATGCGCGATCCGGTCGGAAAGTCCTCGCCGACGAGGGCGGCGATCCGCTCGCCGACCACCTCCGGCGGCTTCACCGTCTCAGGGTCCTCGCCGGGATAGGCGCGGGCACGCATCTGCGTGCGGGTCTTGCCGGGATCGACGATCGCGACGCGCGTGTTCGAAATGTTCTGAACTTCCTGCGCGTAGGCGCTCAGAAGATTGTCGAAAGCGGCCTTGGTCGCGCCGTACGCGCCCCAATAGGCTCGCGGGTTCTGGCCGATCCAGCTGGTGATACCGATCACGCGCGCGCCTTCGGAGCGCTTCAGCAGGGGCTCGAAATTCGCGAGCAGCGCCTGGGTCGCCAGCACGTTGAGCGTCAGCGCGCGATTGAAGAACTGCTGCTCGATCTGCACCACTGGGGTCAGCGATGGCAGGATCGCCGCGTTGATCACCAGGATGTCCAGCTTGCCCCAGCGGTCGGAGACCGCGTTGGCCAGGCGGGCGATCGAATCGCTTTCGGTGAGGTCCATCGGCGCGATCGTCGCCGTTCCGCCGGCCGCATGGATCTCCTCCTCGACCGCCTCGAGGTCGCGCACGGTGCGGGCGGTCAGCACGACGTGCGCTCCCGCAGCGGCGAGCGCCTTGGCCGTTGCTGCACCGATGCCGCGGCTCGAGCCGGTCACCATCGCAACCTTTCCCGCCAGCGGTGCGTCAGCCATCAGGCAACCTTGGAATCGACCGGCAAGGTGAACTGTGCCTCCCGCGCGTGGCGTTCGGCGAGGTCGGTCAGCGCTGTCGGGTAATCGCCGGTGAAGCAAGCGTCGCAGTACTGCGGGCAGGCGTCGTTGCGCCCCGCCAGTCCGACCGCGCGATAAAGCCCGTCGATCGAAACGAACGCCAGGCTGTCGGCCTGGATGAATTCGCGCATCGCTTCGACATCCATCCGTCCGGCGAGGAGCTTGGAACGCTCCGGTGTGTCGACGCCGTAATAGCAACCGTGACCGGTGGGCGGGCTGGCGACGCGGAAATGCACTTCCGCCGCGCCGGCCTCGCGCATCATCTGCACGATCTTGAGGCTCGTCGTGCCCCTGACGATCGAATCGTCGATCAGGACGATTTTCCTGCCTTCGACGAGCGCGCGGTTGGCGTTGTGCTTGCGCTTGACGCCCGAGTGGCGGGCGCTGTCGGACGGCTGGATGAAGGTGCGCCCGACGTAGTGCGAGCGGATGATGCCGAGCTCGAACGGAATGCCCGATTCCTGCGAATAGCCGATCGCCGCCGGCACGCCGCTGTCGGGGACCGGCACGACGAGATCGGCCTCGACAGGCGCTTCCTTGGCCAGCTCGACACCGATCAGCTTGCGCGATTCATAGACGGAGCGCTGGTTGAAGATCGAATCCGGCCGGCTGAAGTAGACGTGCTCGAAGATGCACGGCCGCGGGTTGACCTGCTTGAACGGCCGGTGGCTGACGATCTTGCCGTCGAAATCGACCTCGATCATCTCGCCCGGTTCGACCTGGCGCACGAACGACGCGCCGACAACGTCGAGGGCGACCGTTTCGCTGGCGAAGACCGTCGCGTCGCCAAGCGCGCCCATCACCAGCGGACGGATTCCCAGCGGGTCGCGCCCGGCGATCATGCCCTGCGGGGTCATCAGGATCAGTGACCACGCCCCTTCCACGTGATTGAGCGCGTCGATGATCTTGTCGAGCAGCTTGGGGAACCGGCTGGTGGCGACGAGGTGAATGATCACCTCCGTGTCGCTGGTCGACTGGAAGATCGAGCCACGGCGCACCAACTCGGCGCGAAGGTGACCTGCGTTGGAGATGTTGCCGTTGTGAGCCACCGCGAAGCCGCCGCTCGCGAGGTCGGCATAAAGCGGCTGCACGTTGCGCAGCCCGGCGCCCCCGGTGGTCGAGTACCGTACGTGGCCTGCCGCCATCATGCCCGGCAGCTCGGCAATCGATTCGCCGGTCGAGAAGTTTTCGGCGACGTGGCCGAGGCCGCGGCGGGTGAAGAACTCGGCCCCGTCGAAGCTCGTGATGCCGACCGCTTCCTGTCCGCGATGCTGCAGCGCGTGGAGGCCGAGAGCGCAGGTGGCGGCCGCTTCGTGCGCGCCGATCACGCCGAATATGCCGCACTCCTCGCGCAGCTTGTCGCCGTCCGGGTCAACGAATGGATGGGTAATGTTCATGGGTCCCTTGAGGGAACGTCAGCCGCGCGCCCCCAATGGCGACTGGGGCGGAACATTACAAGTATGTTGCGATGGAAACCTGTTGGCGAACGGGAGGTGTTGCGAACAAGCCTTCTTCGGCACACCGGTGCGGTTTGGGAGCCTCAGACTCGCCTCTCCATGGTCGAACCAGCTCCGATCATCGGCCATGACGACGACCGCACGACTCAAGAGCCCGATGCGCGCTTTGCCCCTGGCTCCTTTCGACACGTCGCTGACAGGATCGCGCGGAGCGGTGAACGCCAGGGTAGGTTGGCGCTTAATCTTTGGCTCCTGTCCGCTTTGGGCGATGAATGGTCACGAAAATGGCTGTTTTCCGCCATCCTTGCCAAGGCAAAAGTTGGTCGGGGAGAGAGGATTCGAACCTCCGGCCCCTGCCTCCCGAAGACAGTGCTCTACCAGGCTGAGCTACTCCCCGACCCGAACCGCGGGGGCATCCCCCGGGCGAGGCAGAGGCGGCGCTATAGGCACGAGGGCACGG
>DATJHD010000162.1:0-2371 GCA_035494275.1 Croceibacterium sp. | reverse complement strand
CGCCGCCGTACACCATCGACGGCGCGTTCATGGACCGGGTCGAGCACGTCGTCGACACCGCCCGCGCGGCCGGCCTGAGGGTGATCCTCGACCTGCACCATTACGAGGATCGGCAGGGCAACCTGTTCGCCGACCCAGCGGCGCAAAAGGCGCGCTTCGCAGCGCTGTGGCAGCAGATCGGGACGCGCTTCAAGGACAAGGACGGGCAAGTCTGGTTCGAACTTGTCAACGAGCCGCATGGGTCGCTCGACGACACCAACCTGCTTTCGGTGCTGCAACCGGCGCTCGACGAAGTGCGCAAGACCAACCCGACGCGCCCGGTGGTGATCGGCGGCCAGGGCTACAGCGGCATCGCTTCGCTCGCGACGCTCCAGCTGCCGAACGATCCTTACCTCGTCGTCACCTTCCACTATTACGACCCGTTCGAGTTCACCCACCAGGGCGCGACGTGGATCACCAACCCGCCGCCGTTCGGGCGGGCGTTCCCGATCGGTACCGACCTCGCCGATCTCGACGCCAACGTGCGCAAGGCGACCAACTTCATGACGTCTGCCAAGCGCCCGCTGTTCCTGGGTGAATACGGCGCGTGGGAGGGGATCGCCGTGGACCAGCGTGCAACATACTACAAGGCCGTGCATGACGCGTTCAAGGGCGCCAACATCGACGGCTGCGTGTGGGCCTACACCAACACCTTCCCGTTCCGCGATTCCAGCACCAACAGCTGGATCGGGCAGCTGCTGACGGCGGTGGGGCTCTAGCCGGCTTCCACCAGCTCCACGCCCGGCCCGCCCGGCGCATTCAGCCGGCGGAACAACCGCCCTTTCTCGCTGAACAGCACGAGCACCAGCCCGAGGCTGGAGCAGATCAGCAACGCGTAGGCGAACGGGCGGGCGGTGCCGTCGTAGGCCTGGCCGATGACGATGCCGACCAGCGCCGCGCCGAACATGCGAAAGAAGGTCTGCACGCTGCTCGCCGCCCCGGCGATCTTCGCGAACGGCTGCATCGCGATCGAGCTGAAGTTCGCGCCAAGGAAGCCGAGCAGCGCGAGGTTCATCGCCATCAGTGGCAGAAACCAGGCAAGCTGGCCGTCGCGGTAGGTCGCCGCCCACACCTGACCCATGCTCACCAGGATGAACACGATCACGCCCATGTGCGACACCCGCCGCGCGCCGAAGCGCTCGACAATGCGGCTGTTGACGATATTCGACACCGCCATCATCGCTGCCGTGCCGCCGAATACCAGCGGGAACCAGCGCCCGGCGCCGAAGTGCTCGCCGATCAGCTGCTGGGCGCTGTTCACGTAGCCGAACACGCCGCCCATCACGAGCATGCTGCCGAGCACGTAACCGATCGAGGCGCGGTTGAAGAAGGCGATGCGCATGTTGCGCGCGATCGTCGCCAGGTGGATGTGCTGGCGGTGCTCGGGATGAAGCGTCTCGGGCAGCCGCGTCCACGCCCACAGCGCGGCGAGGCCGGCAAGGCACGCGAGGCTGACGAAAATCCATCGCCAGCCGGCAACCAGCAGAACCGTCTGCCCGAGCGTCGGCGCGATCACCGGCACGGTGATGAACACCGCCGAGACCATGCTCATCGTCCGCGCCATCCGGTCGCCTTCGAACTGGTCGCGCACGATCGCCATCGGCGCGACCATCAACCCGGCGCAGAACAGGCCCTGCAGGCCGCGCGCGACCAGCAGCAGGTAGAAATTGCCGACCGTCGCCACGATCAGCGAGAACAACGCGTAGGCGCCGAGCGCCAGCATGATGATCGGTTTCCTTCCAAAGCGGTCGGCAAACGAGCCGGGCAGCAGGCAGCCGATGCCGTTCGCCAAGAGGTAAACCCCGACGATCAGCTGGCGCTGGTTGCCGCTCTCCGCGCCGAGCTCGCGCGCGATGTCGTCGAGCGCCGGCAGCATCCCGTCGATGCACAGCGCATTGAGGCTCATCAGCAGCGCGATGAGCACGATCAGCTCGCGCTGGCCGATGGTCTTCGGGTGGTAAAGGGCGGTACCGCTCGTCATGGGAGGGCCGCCCCTAGCCCGATGTTGCAGTGCAGCACAACCCTTTGCGAAGAAGGATTTCTCTCCCTTGCCGAATGCGGGAGGGGGTCGGGGATGGGAACGAGTTGGCTGACGGGGACGGACCCCCTAACCCCTCCCGCTGGCGGGAGGGGGACT
This sequence comes from Croceibacterium sp., assembly GCA_035494275.1. Taxonomy (GTDB): domain Bacteria; phylum Pseudomonadota; class Alphaproteobacteria; order Sphingomonadales; family Sphingomonadaceae; genus Croceibacterium_B. The sequence goes on along the minus strand of DATJHD010000162.1, from coordinate 195 downwards.
GTACAACGCCACAATGGACGACGAGCCCGATCTCGGCCTGCGCAAGATCATCCATGTCGACATGGATGCGTTCTTCGCCAGCGTCGAGCAGCGCGACAACCCGGAGCTGCGCGGCAAGCCGGTCGCCGTTGGTGGCGGCGGGACTCGCGGCGTGGTCGCGGCCGCGAGCTACGAAGCGCGCAAGTTCGGGGTGCG
>DATJHD010000161.1:0-6921 GCA_035494275.1 Croceibacterium sp. | reverse complement strand
AGCCGGATAAATCGACCTTGGACAGGTTGACGCGCCACGGGCCGGGGTCTAGCGCCCACGACTTAGCACGCATTGACGGTAACTTGTTTCACGGAGGGCCCGATGGCCGACCCCGCCTCTTCGCACGCGCAACCGAAAGGGTCGACCGGAGTCCTCGTTCTCGCCGACGGAACGGTGCTGTGGGGTCATGGTTTCGGGCACATCGGCAGCGCCGTGGGCGAAGTGTGCTTCAACACCGCGATGACCGGCTACCAGGAAGTGATGACCGACCCGAGCTACGCCGGGCAGATCGTCACCTTCACCTTCCCGCACATCGGCAACGTCGGCGCCAATGCCGAGGACATCGAGTCCGAGGTCGAGGGCGCCGTCGGCTGCATCGTGCGCGAGGAAGTGACCGATCCGTCGAACTTTCGCGCCGAGCGCAATTTCGACGACTGGCTGAAGGGCCACCTCAAGATCGGCCTCGCGGGCATCGACACCCGCGCGCTCACTCGCCGCATTCGCGTAAAGGGCGCGCCGAACGCGGTGATCGCGCACGAGCCGCACGGCCATTTCAACATCCCCGCGCTGCTCAGGCGGGCGAAGGATTGGCCGGGCCTCGAGGGCATGGACCTCGCCAAGCGGGTCAGCCGCAAGAAGCACCATGGCTGGGAAGGGGGGCCGTGGAAGCTCGGCGTGGGCTACGCTCACGCGCCCAAGGACGAGCGCCCGCATGTCGTGGCGGTCGACTACGGCAGCAAGGACAACATCTTTCGCAACCTGGTGAAAGCCGGCGCGAAGGTGACGGTGGTGCCGGCGCAGACCTCGCTCGACGAGATCCTTGCGCTGAAGCCGGACGGCGTGTTCCTGTCGAACGGCCCGGGCGACCCCGCGGCGACCGGCGAGTACGCCGTGCCGACGATCCGGGCGCTGATCGACAAGGACGTGCCGGTCTTCGGCATCTGCCTCGGCCACCAGATGCTCGGCCTCGCCGCCGGCGCCAAGACCGCCAAGATGCACCAGGGCCACCGCGGCGCGAACCACCCGGTCAAGCGCCTCGCCGACGGCGTGGTCGAGATCACCAGCATGAACCACGGCTTCGCGATCGACAACGCGACGCTGCCGGAAGGTGTCGAGGAGACCCACGTCAGCCTGTTCGACGGCTCCAACTGCGGGATTTCGATCAAGGGCCGACGCGCCTTCGGCGTGCAGTATCACCCCGAGGCGAGCCCGGGGCCGCAGGACAGCTTCTACCTGTTCGAGAAGTTCGTGGGGATGCTGGGGTGAGGTCGCGCCTGCAACCCTTGTACGACGTCGTTCTTCGGCCCTTCATGCGGCGCAGGCTCGCCGTGCCCATCGTGATGCCTGCCGGAAGGCTGACCCAGGCACAGGTCGACAAGATCACGCACGCCTGCGGTGCGCCGAGAGGAACGGCGAGGATCGATGGCCGCAGACCTCTCGTCTTTCGGTGCGAGGACACCTCGATCACCGGGCGCGTCCTTGAAGCGCTGCAGGCAACTAAAGAGACGACCCTGAGCCCGGTCGCAAACCAACGTTATGAGGTTCCTGGGAAGCATTGATGCCCAAACGCACTGACATCTCCTCGATCCTCGTCATCGGCGCCGGGCCGATCATCATCGGCCAGGCGTGCGAGTTCGACTATTCGGGCACGCAGGCGATCAAGGCGCTGAAGGAGGAAGGGTACCGGGTCGTCCTGGTCAATTCCAACCCGGCGACGATCATGACCGACCCGGAGTTTGCCGACGCCACGTACGTCGAGCCGATCACGCCCGAGATCGTCGCCAAGATCATCGAGAAGGAGCGGCCCGACGCGCTGCTGCCGACGATGGGCGGGCAGACCGCGCTCAACTGCGCGCTGGCGCTCTACAACGACGGCACGCTGGCGAAGTTCGGCGTGCAGATGATCGGCGCCGACGCCGACGCGATCGACAAGGCCGAGAACCGCCAGCGCTTCCGCGAGGCGATGGACAAGATCGGCCTCGAAAGCGCCCGCTCGGGCCTCGCGCATACGGTCGACGAAGCGTTCAAGGTGCTCGAGCACACGGGCCTTCCGGCGATCATCCGCCCGAGCTTCACGCTCGGCGGCACCGGCGGCGGCGTCGCCTACAACAAGGGCGAGTTCGAAAGCATCGTCCGCTCGGGTCTCGACGCCTCGCCCACCAACGAGGTGCTGATCGAGGAATCGCTCCTCGGGTGGAAGGAATTCGAGATGGAAGTCGTGCGCGACCGGCACGACAACGCCATCATCATCTGCTCGATCGAGAACGTCGATCCGATGGGTGTCCACACCGGCGACTCGATCACCGTCGCCCCGGCGCTGACGCTGACCGACAAGGAATACCAGATCATGCGCACCGCCAGCATCCAGGTGTTGCGCGAAATCGGTGTCGAAACAGGCGGTTCCAACGTCCAGTTCGCAGTCAATCCGAAGGACGGGCGGCTGATCGTCATCGAGATGAACCCGCGCGTGTCGCGGTCCTCGGCGCTGGCCTCGAAGGCCACCGGCTTCCCCATCGCCCGGGTCGCCGCCAAGCTCGCGGTCGGCTACACGCTCGATGAGATCACCAACGAGATCACCGGCGCCACGCCGGCCAGCTTCGAGCCGACGATCGACTACGTCGTCACCAAGATCCCGCGCTTCGCGTTCGAGAAGTTCAAGGGCGCCAAGGCCGAGCTGACCACGGCGATGAAGTCGGTCGGCGAGGTCATGGCCATCGGCCGCAACTTCAAGGAATCGATCCAGAAGGCGCTTCGCGGCCTCGAGACCGGTCTCGACGGCTTCAACCGCATCCTCGAGCTAGAAGGCAAGGGCCGGGACGAAATCACCGCCGCGCTGGGCCGGCCGACGCCGGATCGAATCCTGATGGTCGCCCAGGCGTTTCGCGAGGGCTTCACGGTCGAGGAGGTCCAGGCGATCACGCACTACGACCCGTGGTTCCTGCGGCACATCGAGGAGATCGTCTACGAGGAGGCGATGATCGGCGAGGAGGGGCTGCCCAACGACGCCGCGGGCCTGCGGCGCCTCAAGGCCATGGGCTTTTCCGACCGGCGCCTCGCGACGCTCGCGGTTCGCTCCGTGGGCGTCGCCGGCGGCCTCGCCGAGACCCAGGCCAAGCGCTCCGGGCTGCTGCACGACGCCCTCGTCGCCATGGCCGGCGCGACCAGCGAGGACGAGGTGCGCCAATTGCGCCAGAGGCTCGGCGTGCTGCCGGTGTTCAAGCGCATCGACAGCTGCGCCGCCGAGTTCGAGGCGGTCACGCCGTACATGTACTCGACCTACGAGGCGCCGACGTTCGGCGAGGCCGAGAACGAGGCCTGGCCGAGCGACCGCCGCAAGATCGTCATCCTCGGCGGCGGCCCGAACCGGATCGGGCAGGGGATCGAGTTCGACTACTGCTGCGTCCACGCCTGCTTCGCGCTCAGCGAGGCGGGCTACGAGACGATCATGGTCAACTGCAACCCGGAAACAGTGAGCACCGACTACGACACCTCCGACCGGCTCTATTTCGAGCCGCTGACCGGCGAGGACGTGCTCGAGATCCTGCGGGTCGAGCATTCGAAGGGCGAGCTCGTCGGCGTGATCGTCCAGTTCGGCGGGCAGACCCCGCTCAAGCTCGCGGGGGTCCTCGCGGAAGCGGGCGTCCCGATCCTTGGCACCTCGCCCGACGCGATCGACCTTGCCGAGGACCGCGAGCGCTTCGCCAAGCTGGTCAACCAGCTGAGGCTCAAGCAGCCCGCCAACGGCATCGCCAAGAGCCGCGACGAGGCCGCCGCGGTAGCCGCGCGCATCGGCTACCCGGTGCTGCTGCGGCCGAGCTACGTGCTCGGCGGGCGGGCGATGGAAATCGTCGATTCCGAGGCCCAGCTCGACAACTACATCAACACCGCGGTCAACGTCTCCGGCGACAGCCCGGTGCTGGTCGACCAGTACCTGCGCGACGCGATCGAGTGCGACGTCGATGCCTTGTGCGATGGCGAGCGGGTCGTCGTGTGCGGCGTGATGCAGCACATCGAGGAAGCCGGCGTCCACTCGGGCGACAGCGCGGCCACCCTGCCGCCCTACAGCCTGCCCGACGCCATCATCGCCGAGATGGAGCGCCAGGCGGAAATGCTCGCCAAGGCCCTCGGCGTGCGCGGGCTGATGAACGTCCAGTTCGCCGTGAAGGACACCAAGGTCTACCTGATCGAGGTGAACCCGCGCGCGAGCCGCACCGTCCCGTTCGTCGCCAAGGCGATCGGCGTGCCGATCGCCAAGCTCGCCGCACGGGTGATGGCGGGAGAAAAGCTCGCCGACCTGCCGAAGATCGACTGGCGCATCGACTACATGACCGTGAAGGAGGCGGTGTTCCCGTTCAATCGCTTCCCCGGCTCCGATCCTGTCCTGACACCGGAAATGAAGTCCACCGGGGAAGTCATGGGAATCGATAAGGATTTCCCGACCGCGTACATCAAGTCGCAGATCGGCGAAGGCACGACCTTGCCGACCGGGGGCGTGCTGTTCGTGTCGGTCAAGGACAGCGACAAGCCGCATATCGTCGAGCCTGTCCGCCAGCTCATCGAATTCGGCTTCACCGCCATCGCCACCGGCGGCACGCAGGCCTATCTCGCCGATGCCGGGTTGCCGGTCGAAAGGGTCAACAAGGTCGCCGAAGGGCGGCCGCACATCGTCGACAAGATCGTGGACGGGGAAATCGCCTTGATCTTCAACACCACCGAGGGCTGGCAGAGCCACAAGGACAGCCAATCCATCCGCGCGTCGGCCCTGACGTCCAAGGTGCCCTATTACACGACGGCGGCGGCATCGGCGGCGGTCGCCCAGGCGATTACCTCGGTTAGAACGAGCGAACTTGAAGTGCGTTCACTGCAAGACTATTATAGCTGACAACGATTTTTCCCGACATTCCGCCAGAACCGCCGTTCGAGACAAGAGCGGGCAGGGCGGTTTTGACGGCATTTGGAAAGACTGGGACCGTTATGGAAAAGGTGCCGATGCTGGCGGAAGGCTACGAGAAGCTGACCGCCGACCTCAAGGCTTTGAGGGCCGAACGCCCGAAGATCGTCGACGCGATCGAGGAAGCGCGCGCCCACGGCGATCTCTCGGAAAACGCCGAGTACCACGCCGCCAAGGAGCGCCAGGGCCAGATCGAGGCCCAGATCGCCGAGCTCGAAGACAAGGTCAGCCGCGCGCAGATCATCGACCCGGCGTCGCTTTCGGGCGACCGCGTGGTGTTCGGCGCGACCGTCACGGTGCGCGACGACGACGACAAGCCGCAGCGCTACCAGATCGTCGGCCAGCCCGAGGCGGACGCCAAGGTGGGGCGGATTTCCTACGAATCCCCGCTCGGCCGCGCGCTCATCGGAAAGACCGTCGGCGACGAGGTCGAGGTGACGGTGCCGGCCGGCGACCGCTTCTACCTCGTCGACAAGATCGAATTCATCTGACGAAGGGTAGCGGGAGGGTTCACCGGCCCGGCAGCTCGGGTTCGAGCAGCCGGTGCAGGTGCACGATGACGTACTTCATCTCGGCATCATCGACGGTGCGCTGGGCGCGGGAGCGCCACGCTTCCTCGGCTGCCGCGTAGTTGGGGTACACGCCGACGAGGTCGATCTCCTCGAGATTCTTGAATTCGACACCCAGGGGATCGACCACGCGGCCGCCCATCACGAGGTGCAGAAGCTGTTTCGCCATCCGACGATGCCTTTCAGGTGAGTGCGTTGCTGGACGCGCTCCATAAGGAAACGCCCTTCACCCGCAAGCCCGAGTCGGGGCCCGGCAGCGCCAGGCGGCGGGATCAGTGGAGCCGGTCGCGCAGCGACTTGCCGACGGACTTGCCGGCCTTGCGGGCCGCCTCGGCGGCGCCGGCGGCATATTCGGCCGCATCCTCGCCCCAGTCGCGCGCCTTGTCGCCGACCGTGCCGCCCAGCTCGCCGAGCTTGTCGCTTCCGGCGCGGCGCGCTTCTTCAGCCGCCTCGTAGGCCTGCTGCGCGTAGGCGATCGCGAGATCGGCCACGACCGCCGCAAGGCTCGCCGTCTTCCTGCCGATGGCGCGACCGGCCTTCCGGGTGGGCGAGCCCTTGAAGAAGCCGCTGACGAGGATGCCGACGGCCAGCCCGCCCGCGACGAGGGCGATCGGGTGCTCCCTCGCAAACGAAGCCGCCTTGTCTTTAAGCTCGATGGCCTTCTCGCCCGCGCGATCGGCCCGCTTCGGCTCGGCGCGCGACTCGTTGCGGCTGGCCGCGGCGCTGACCTTCTTCTTGATTTGCTTACGCTTCGCATCCGACATCTCGGGTCTCCGTGGTGAGGCAGTCAATCTCCGTCGGAACGGGATTCGCGGGTCTCTTGTTCCTCGCCGCCTTCATCAAAGCCGAAAATTCGCGAGAGCCCGTTGATGAGCGGCGCCCGCGCGAACCACAGCACGACCGCCGCGACGGCAGCGGCCACGCGCCCGGCATTCGCCTCGGCATAGTCGACGGCCTCGTCGACGAGGTCCATCGCGCCGCTGCCGACGCGATCGGCGATTCGCTCGCCAACGCCGCGGGCGCGCAGGTCCTCGCGAATGAACCGCAAGTCCGTGCTGAAGACCTCGAGCGCCGCATCACGCAGCTTGCGATCTTCTTCAAGGCGGGTGCCGACGTCGGTCATTTCGTGCCGTCGCCCGGCGAGCCGAACGATTGCCTGAGCTGCCGCCAGCGCCCCGCCGCGACGGTGAACGCGATGACGGCCACGAGGAGCCAGACGATCACGACCACGCCCGTCGCGCCCCACACGCCGAGCGGCGGGGTGAGGGCGATGACCAGCCCGACGGTGAGCGCAACCAGCGCCATCAGCGCAAAGACGAGCCCCGCAACGCCGAACGCTGCCACCTGGCCCGCGCGGTCGGCGACGAACAGGCCCCTGGTCTTCTGGTAATTGAGCTCGGC
>DATJHD010000160.1:0-2350 GCA_035494275.1 Croceibacterium sp. | reverse complement strand
GGCGATGCGGGACGTATCTCGGGCGACAACGGATTGTCTGTCGGGGTGCATGACACGACCAAGCCGCTCGGGCGCCTGCACGCGATGCACGGCCATGTCGACAGCGGGGTCATTGCCGTCGGCGACACCGTGCACCTCAAGGTCGATGCCGAGCGCCGCGATCGTATCCGCGCCAACCATTCGGCAACACACCTGCTTCATGCGGCGCTGCGCAACGTGCTTGGCGATCATGTGACGCAGAAGGGCTCGCTCGTCGCGGAGGATCGGCTGAGGTTCGACTTCTCGCATCCCAAGGCACTGGCACCTGAGGAAATCGCGGCGGTCGAAGCGCAGGTGAATGCCGAAATCCGCCACAACGAAGCGGTGAACACCCGCCTGATGAGTCCCGACGAGGCCATTGCCGCCGGCGCGATGGCGCTGTTCGGCGAGAAGTACGGTGAGGAAGTCCGCGTGCTGTCGATGGGCCGCGGCGACTGGCAGGGTTCGGGTAAGAACTACTCGGTCGAGCTGTGCGGCGGCACCCATGTGCGCGCGACGGGCGACATCGGGTTGTTTCGCATCGTTTCGGAGAGCGCTGTAAGCTCGGGCGTCCGACGTATCGAGGCGCTGACCGGCGAGGCGGCCCGACAGTGGGTCGTCGGGCGCGAGGAAGCGTTGAAGTCGATCGCCGCCGCGCTCAAGACCGCGCCCGAGGACGTCGAAGGACGTGTCGCCGTGCTGCTCGATGAGCGCCGCCGGCTCGAGCGCGAGCTGGCCGAGGCGAAGAAGCTGCTGGCTCTCGGGGGTGGCGGCGGCGCTGCACCATCCGCCGATGAACAGATTGCCGGTGTGAGGTTCTCCGGCCAGGTGCTGCACGGCATGGAGGCGAAAGAGTTGCGTGGCCTGCTCGACGAGGCGAAGAAGCGCCTCGGTTCGGGCGTTGCCGCGATCGCCGCCGTGAACGATGGCCGCGCCACCTTCGCCGTCGCGGTCACCGGCGATCTGACTGGGCGCTTCAATGCGGTCGATCTGGTGAGGGCCGGGGTCGAGGCTCTGGGAGGCAAAGGCGGCGGCGGGCGGCCCGACATGGCGCAGGGCGGCGGCCCGGACGGCGCCAAGGCGGACGAGGCCATTGCCGCGGTGCGGGCAGCACTGGCGGCCGAACCGGTGACGTGAGGCGCACTTGGGGCCTGGTGCTGCCGCTGGCGGCGCTCGCTTCCGCTGCATGCGCAAACCCGATGTCCCCGGGAGTCTACGGCAACGTCAGCTATAGCGCGGAGAGCGGTGACCTTGGCGGCATGGAATTGCAGCTGACCGGCACCGGCGCCGGCGAGCGGGTCGAATTCGTGTTCTGCGAGGGCTGGTGCAGCGCGAGACACACCGAGCCGATCACCCCCACCGCGCACGGGTTCGCTTTCGACTACGCCGAGCAGTACGTCGACGAACATGGCCAGCCCACGCAGTCGCGGCGGATGCACGTCGATGTCCGTCGCGCCGGCCGGGGGCTGGAAGTGTCGCTAACACCCCTGGATGATCAGGAGGCGGCGATTTCCATGTGGCTCAAGCCTCTCAAGGCGCGTTACGGCCTTGCCGTCGCTGATCGCGACTGAGCCGGAGCGGGTTGCCATCAGGACCTGTTGCCCGACTCCCCGCGTGTTTCCGGCTCGCTTCCGCGCGAGGTGTCGCTTCGACGACGCATGTTGCCCTTGGTGACCTGGCGATTCCTGACGCTGCCGAATTCCTCGCCCTCCTGCTGCTGCGGGGCCATCTCGTCGTTGGTGTCCTTGGGCTCGTTGGGATCCTTCACGGGACATCTCCTTTCGTTCGGGCAACGAGCGGCCCTCGCCGAAGGTTTCGCACCGCGCCCGTGAACGGCCTCGCTTCAACCCGGGCGCGTGGTGGTTCGCAGCTTGGGCTTGTGGTCGAGTTGCGCACGCTCGCGGATGCGTTCGCGGAATTCGTCGCGCTTCTCGTGGATCGAGGCGATGACGGGTCCCATCGCCACGCCGAGATCGACCAGCGCCGCTTCGGAAAGCTGCAGCGACGCTTCGAGCGCCTCCGGAACGGCGGTGCTGGCGCCCGCCCGATAGAGCTCGGCGGCGTGGAGGCTGTCGCGCGCGCGAGCGATGATCGGGACGTGCGGATGGGCTGCGTGCAACTTTTTCGTCAGTCGCAACACGAGGACCGGCTCGTCCATCGTCAGGATCACGGCCGGCGCGTTGTCGATGTCGAGCCGTTCGAGCACGTCCGCTCGCGAGGCGTTGCCGAACACGGCGTGGTAGCCTTCGCGCCGGCATTTCTCGATCGCATCGGCATTGGCGTCGAGCGCGACGTAGGGCTGGCCGTGCTTGGTGAGCATTTCGGCCACCAG
>DATJHD010000159.1:0-7350 GCA_035494275.1 Croceibacterium sp. | reverse complement strand
CTGCCCCATGGGGACTTCCAAACCGCAAGGCAGCTTGTTCCGCTAACATCTGCATTGGGGGTCCCTTGAGTTGCACATCTTCCCAGACGCAACGACTGTAGCCCGCGAATTCTCGCCGGATCAGCCGGTTATACTCAACCGTCCGCACGCCGCTGCGCGCGCTGCCCGCTTCTTTGCCGAGAAGTTCCCGGGCAAGTCGATGTACGCGGTCAAGGCGAACCCTTCGCCCGATCTGCTGCAGGTGCTGTGGGACGCGGGCATCACCCATTTCGACGTCGCCTCGATCGCCGAGGTGCGGCTGGTGCGTTCGCTGCTTCCGCAAGCGACGCTGTGCTTCATGCACCCTGTCAAGACGAAGAACGCCATCGCCGAAGCCTACCGCGATCACGGGGTGCGCACCTTCAGCCTCGACTCGCACGACGAGCTGGCGAAGATCGTCGAAGCCACCGGGGCGCCGAGCGACCTCAACCTGCTGGTCCGCCTGCGGGTTTCGTCGGAGTTCTCCGAGTATTCGCTGGCCTCGAAGTTCGGCACGGATCTCGCCGACGTCGCGCCGCTGCTGCAGGCAACTCGCCAGCACTGCGACGCGCTCGGCATCTGCTTCCACGTCGGCAGCCAGGCGATGACGCCGTTCGCTTACGTCCAGGCGCTCGAGCGCGTCCGCGCGGCGATCGCCGAGGCAGCGGTGACGGTCGATATCGTCGATGTCGGCGGCGGCTTCCCGAGCACCTACCCGGGTATGGAGCCCCCGCCGCTGGAGGACTTTTTCGCCCTGATCGCGCGCCATTTCGAAGCGCTGCCGATCTCGTACTCGGCCGAGCTGTGGTGCGAGCCCGGCCGCGCGCTGTGCGCCGAGTACAGCTCGCTGATCGTCAAGATCGAGAAGCGGCGGGGCGACGAGCTGTACATCAACGACGGCTCCTACGGCGCGCTGTTCGACGCGGCCCACCTCGGCTGGCGTTTCCCGGTGCGCGCGCTGGAGGACGAGCTGCTCCAGCCGCTGGCCGAATTCTCCTTCTACGGTCCGACTTGCGACGATGGCGACTTCATGAAGGGCCCGTTCATGCTGCCGGCCGACATCCAGGCGGGCGATTACGTCGAGATCGGCATGATCGGCGCCTACGGCGCGGCGATGAAGACCGGCTTCAACGGTTTCGGCGAAGCGATCGCGGTGACCGTGGAGGACGAGCCGATGGCGAGCCTCTACACCGGCCGCCCGGACCAGCGCATCAGCGACAACGTCGTCACGCTGCGCTAAACTGTCCCCCGGCTTGTCTCGGGAAGGTGCGGCACTCCTTGACGCCTGGCCGTAGGGGAATCGCCTCCGTGACCGACCCGTCCCCGGTTGGGGAGATGCGATTGGATTGAGGTCGTTGCTTGAGGACGCGAGCGTCAGAAAGCATGACTCGAGTGACCCTCTTCCTGTGCGGCTCGTCGGACAAGGCCGTTCGGACATGAACGAATCGTCTTAAGTGGCCGCCGCCGCTTCGCCCCCCTCGTCGCCGAAGCGGTGCGAGAGGAACAGCTTGAACAACCCGAAAGCGACCAGTCCGACGACGGCCGCGCCGACGTGGACCAGCCAGAACTGCGGCGTCGCCATCGTCGAGTACCAGCCGCCGACCTGGCCGACCACGTAGTTGGCGAGGGCAAAGGCAAGGTAGTAAATGCCGACCGAGGTGGCGACCAGCTTGCGGGGAGACATCTTCGAAACCAGCGCAAGGCTTACCGGCAGCGTGTGGCCAAATCCCATGCTGTTGAAGAAATGGAACATGACCGGCCAGAACAGGCCGATCTTGCCCGTCCCCTGGGTGATCGCGGCCATGTAGAGGCACAGCGAACCGATGATGGTGAAGAGGCTGCCGATAATCAGCTTGGAGAGTTCGTCGGGTTCCTTGCGGCCGCTCTTGGGATACCATTGCCAGAACCATGTTATTCCCACGAGCGTGGTGAAGCTGAAGATCGAATCGAGCGTAATCATCCAGCTCGTCGGGACCTTGTGTCCCATGAAATCGAGGTTGAACTGCTGGTCTGCCCAGACGAGGTAGGCATTGAAGATTTCTTGATTGGGCAGGAGGGAGATGGCGAGCGCGGGGACGAGGAGCAGGATCGCGATGATGCGGACCCGGTCTGCCGGATCCATCCGGCTGATCCACACGACAACGCCAGCCAGGATCACCAATCCGAATACGACCAAGGGCAGCAACAGCGCCGCAACGACAAATGCGATCACGCCCAGGACTAGAAGCCACAGGCCGCCTCGCGTGCCGTTCGTGGGTTTGTCCGCTGGCAGGTGGGGCCTGGCTCTGAGGTAGATGAGCAGGCCGAGCACCATGACAACGCCGGCGCAGCCGAAGCCGTAGTGCCACCCCACGTTCTCGCCGAGGGTGCCCGAGATCAGCGGCGCCGCAATCACGCTGACCTGGATGGCAATGTAGAAGATTTGGAAAGCCACGGCCCGGCGCAAGTCGCTGGGAGCGTAAAGCTCGCCCACCTGGCTGGCGATGTTGCCCTTGAACAGGCCGACGCCGACCACGAGGCACAAGAGCGCGAGCAGGAAGGCCGGCTGGATCGCCATCAGGAAATGGCCGAGCGACATGATCAGGCCGCCTGCGACCAGCGCACCGCGTCGCCCGAGCCACTTGTCGGCGATGATGCCGCCGAGGATGGGCGTCACGTAGACCAGCATCGTGTAGTCGCCGAAGATGTCCGAAGCGAGCGGCTGGCCGCTCTTGCCGCCGAACACGTGCTGCTGCATCCAGCCGAGGCCGACGACGCTGCCGAAGTGCTCGGGCAGCAACAGGTAGTTGACCATGTAGAGCGTCAGCAGGGTCTGCATCGAGTAGTAGCTGAAGCGCTCGCAACCCTCGACCACAGCGAGGAAGCCGAGGCCCTTGGGTTGACCGAGGAACGCTCGGTCGCTCGGGTCGGTGATGACGTCGAGCTGTTCCGGCTCGGCTTCGGCTACGGTCATGCGGGCATCCTCGGTGGTTTCGTTTGCAACCGCATAACGCGCCGCAGAAGCTGAGTCTCGCGTGAATTGGCCCCTTCGAGACGAGCGTTGGCCTTTGGCCCGGCCAGGCTCGCGGCCACGGCCGTCGGCCTTCGCCAAGTCTCCCTTGGGGGTGAGCGGATCGGCAACAGAGCCGCTCCATTTTCCGAGGAGCGGCCGACGAGCCGCGGAGCGGCGCCGCCAAGCCCGTGACGCGAAGCACTAGTGAGCCTGCAGTTCCTCGTCGAGGAATGCGGCAACGTCCTCCAGGCTGACTTCGCGGTCGAGGAACGCCTGGCCGATCGCGGCAAGAAGAACGAAGGGCAGGGTGCCCGCATCCATCTTCTTGTCATGCAGCATGTGCGCCGCGAGCTTGCGGCCGTCCGCGGCGAGGCCGAGCGCGGCGATCTCGCTCGGCAGGCCGACCTTGGCGATGGCAGCGGCTACGCGCTCGGCGTCTTCCTCGGCGATGTACTCGCGCCGCGCCGAATACCGCGCTGCGAGCACCATGCCGAGTGCCACCGCTTCGCCGTGGAGCAGGGAATCGGAAAAGCCGCTTTCGGCCTCGAGCGCGTGGCCGAAAGTGTGCCCGAGGTTGAGCATCGCCCGCGCACCGGTGGTCTCGCGCTCGTCGTCGGCGACGATACGGGCCTTGGTCCTGACGCTCTCGGTCACGGCGTATTCCTGGAGCGTGCGGTCTCCGGCGAGGACTTGCGGCCCGTTGCGTTCGCACCACTCGAAAAATTTCGCATCGCCGAGCACGCCGTATTTGATGACCTCGGCAAAGCCGGCGCGCATTTGGCGGGCCGGGAGGGTGGTCAGCGTGTCGAGGTCGGCGAGGACCAGCGAGGGCTGGTGGAACGCACCGACAAGGTTCTTGCCCGCGCTGGCGTTGATCGCGGTCTTGCCGCCGACCGAGCTGTCGACCTGGGCGAGCAGTGTCGTCGGCAGCTGGACGAAGCCGCAACCGCGCTTGAGGATCGACGCGGCAAATCCGGCGAGATCGCCGATCACTCCGCCACCGAGCGCGAGGATGTTGTCGCCGCGCTCGACCTCCTCGGCCAGCAGCCAGTCGACCACGCGCCGAAGGCCCTCCCAGCTCTTGGTTCCTTCGCCTGGATCGAGCATCAGCCATCGCGGCTCATGCCCGGCGGAAAGGAGCGCGGTCTCGACCGTGTCGCGCCAATGATCGGCGACATGGGCGTCGGTGACGATCGGCACCCGCTCCTTGCGCAGCAGCTTGCCGCATTGCGCAGAAAGGTCGGCGAGCAGCCCGCTGCCGACGCGCACCTCGTACGAGCGTCCGGCGAGGTCGACCGCGACTACAGCCATTGGTCGAGCGCCTGCACGATACGGTTTACCGCTGTTCCGTGCGGTCCGCTGTTGCTGGAGACGTGGATCGGCGCCTCGGCGTAGAACGGCTCGCGCTCCTTCTTCAGCCGGCCGACGATCTCGCGCGTGTCGCCGTCCTTGAGCAGCGGGCGCGTGTCCCTGCGCCCGACGCGCTCGACCAGGGTGTCGACATCGCTGTCGAGCCACACGGCGATTCCGCCGTCGAGGATCAGCCTGCGCGTTTCTGCCTGCGCGAAAGCGCCTCCGCCGGTGGCGATCACCGCCGGGCCGCCGCCGAGCAGGCGAGTGATCACCCGCCGCTCGCCGTCGCGGAAATAAGGCTCGCCGAAGCGCTCGAATATCTCGCTGACGGTCATCTGCGCCGCCTCTTCGATCGCGTCGTCGGCGTCGCGGAACGGCAGGTTGAGCAACGTGGCGAGCTTGCGCCCGACCGTGCTCTTGCCCACGCCCATCATGCCGACGAGCACGATCGGCCGGTCGAGCCGTTCGACCAGCTTGCGGATTTCGGCGTCGGACAGGCTCGGCGCGTCGATGGTCATTGCCGCAAGCGCTATAGTTACGCTAGGCGGCGGTGCAAGGATTGCCGGATGGGACGCAAGAGGACTTTGATCGTCATCGCCATCGTTGTCATCGCGGTGCTCGCCTTCGCCTGGATCGACGGCGGGCGCGAGCCGCAGCGGATGATCGAGCAACAGGTGCCGCTGCCGGAGGGCGCGCGGTGAAGCCCAGGTTCCTGCTTGCCGGGGTGCTGCTCGCCGTCAGCTCGACGCTGGTGCTGGCTCAGCCCAAGTCGCTGCTGCCGCCGGGTTTCGACAATCCGACGCCGACACCGACGCCCGCGCCCGCGCCGCGGCCAACCGCCGCGCCGGCGGCTGTTCCTGCGCAGGGCGGGCCTGCCGTGCTGCAGCCGTTGCCGGGGACTTCGCCCAGCCAGGTCAACGTCCCGCTGCCGAGCAACCTGCCGCCGGTCTCCGAGCTCGAGAAGATGGATCCCGACCAGCTCGACGAGCTGTTCGGGCTGAAGCCGAAGTACGACATTCCGCCCGGCGCCCAGCGAGCCCTGGTCAAGGTCGGGGTGATTGGCGTCGGCGAGGGAGGCTTTCCCAGCCATGCGCTCGAGGGGCAGCCCGCTTCGCTGATCCGCGCGGCGCTGGCGGGCACCACCGGGCCGCTGGTTTCCCGCTGGGGGCATATCCTCCTGCGCCGGGCCCTGGCGAGCCGCCTCAACGCGCCCCAGGGAATGGACCCCGTCGAGTTCGCGGCCTTGCGGGCGGACCTGCTCAACCGCATGGGCGAGGGCGCGGTGGCGCGCGCGCTGGTGCAGGACGTCGATTCGGCCAACTACAATCCGCAACTCGCCGCAGCCGCGTTCAACGCTTACATCGAGACCGGCGATCTGGTCGGCATTTGCCCGGTGGAGCAGCTCAACAGCAAGCTGCTCGCGACGCCGCACTGGAAGCTGATGGATGCCGTCTGCGCTGCATTCAACGGCGAAGGGCGCCGCGCGGAAAGCGATCTCGACAAGGCCCTGTCGCGCGGCACCGCTCCCCGCATTGATGTGTTGCTTGCGCAGCGTTATGCCGGGGCGGCTGGCGAGGGGCAGAAGTCGGTCACCATCGAATGGGACGATGTCGACCAGATGACTCCCTGGCGCCTCGCTCTCTCGCGGGCGCTCGGCATCGACATTCCCGACAAGCTCATGCCCAAGGCCACCTCGACGCTGTTCCGCAACGACGTGCTCTATCCGGCAACGCCCCTGCTCAGGCGCGTCGCCGCGGCGGACGCAGCCGCGCGCGACGGCATTCTCTCGTCGGCGGCGATGATCGATCTCTATTCCCAGCTTTGGTCCGACGCCGATACCGACTCCGGCGACAAGCGCGACGCGCGCCAGTTGCGCGAGGCCTATGTCGCGAGCGATCCCAAGGCGCGGATGTCGGCGATGCAGTCGCTGTGGGGCGGGACCACGCCCGAATATGGACGCCAGGTCCTCACCGCCTATGCCGCGGCGCGGCTGCCGGTCGACAAGGATCTGGCCGACAAGGCGGCGCCGATCATTGCCTCGATGCTGTCGGCCGGCCTCGACCGCAACGCCATGCGCTGGGCCGGCCTGGTGGACGAAGGCAGCCAGGGCTGGGCGCTGCTTGCCCTGGCGCAGCCCAATCGCCAGGGCTCGGTGCCGAGCAGCGCGGTCGATACTTTCGTCGGCAACGACAAGAGCGGCGATCAGCGCAAGTCGCGCTTCCTGCTCGCTGGACTCGCCGGACTCGGGCGGCTGGACGCGGGAGAGGTGCGCAGCTTTTCCGGCCGGCTCGGGATCGATCTCGATCGCCCGACCCGGTGGAGCCAGGCCATCGACATGGCCGGGCAGTACCGCAACCCGGCGCTCGTGGCGCTGCTCGCCGGGCTTGGCATGCAGGGCAGCGGTTGGGACAAGATGACGGCACGTCACCTGTTCCATATCGTCCGCGCGCTCGACCAGGCCGGCCTCGGCGCCGAAGCCCGCATGATCGCGGCCGAAGCGGTGGCGCGGGGGTGATCCGATAGCCAGGGCGATCGACGCCTTTCTCGCCATGTTGGCCGCCGAACGGGGGGCGGCGGCGAACACGTTGACAGCCTATCGTCGGGACCTCGAGGGCGCGGATGAGCTGCTCGGGAGCCTCGCGGAGGCGGAGCAGGAGGATCTCGCCCGTCTCGCCGGCAAGTGGGCCGATCTCGCTCCCTCGACGGTCGCGCGGAAGGCCTCGGCCTTGCGCCAGTTCTACGGTTTTCTCCTCGACGAGGGCTTGCGCAAGGACGATCCGTCGGCTGCGCTGCCGCGCCCGGCCACTCGCCGTCCGCTGCCCAAGATCCTGGGGCATGCCGAAGTGGAGGCGCTGTTCGCCAGAGCCGAGCTCGAAGCGCAAAGCGAGCGCCCGAGCGCTGTCCGGCTGCTGACGCTCCTTGAGCTGCTTTACGGTTCGGGCCTGCGCGCCAGCGAGCTCGTGTCCCTGCCGCTGGCCGCGGTTCCG
>DATJHD010000158.1:0-5204 GCA_035494275.1 Croceibacterium sp. | reverse complement strand
CCTCGTCCAGGTGTATCGATCGATCAACGCCCTGCTCGAGCCGGTGCTGGGGCCGATCCGGCGGGTGATGCCCGACACCGGGGCGATCGATTTCTCGCCGCTCGTGCTGATCCTGCTGCTGCAAATTCTCATGATAATCCTTCAGAACATACCGGCCTGATGAGCGCCAAGGTCATCGACGGGAAAGCCTTCGCGGCTCGCCTGCGTGACCGGATCGCCGAATACGCCCGCGACTTCGAAGGCAAAGCCGGGCGCAAGGCCGGGCTCGCGGTCATCCTCGTCGGCGAGGACCCCGCGAGCGAAGTCTATGTCCGCTCGAAGGCGCGCGCGACGCTCGAAGCGGGCATGGCGAGCTTTGAGTTCAAGCTGCCCGCCGAGACCAGTGAAAGCGAGCTTCTGGCGAGGGTGAAGGACCTCAACGCCAGCCCCGCCGCGGATGGGATCCTTGTCCAGCTGCCGCTCCCGTCGCACATGGACGAGCGCAAGGTGATCGCAACGATCGATCCGGACAAGGACGTCGACGGCTTTCATGTCGTCAACGCCGGCCGCTTGTGCATCGGCTTGCATGGTTTCGTGCCATGCACTCCGCTCGGCTGCCTGATGCTGCTCAAGGACCAGCTCGGCGACCTCAGCGGCCTCGAGGCGGTCGTGCTCGGCCGCTCCAACATCGTCGGCCGGCCGATGGCTCAGCTGCTCGTCGATGCGGACTGCACCGTGACGATCGCCCACAGCCGCACGCGGAACCTGCCTGACGTCGTGCGCCGCGGCGACATCGTTGTCGCCGCCGTGGGCAAGCCTCAAATGGTCAGGGGCAGCTGGATCAAGCCGGGGGCGACGGTGCTCGATGTGGGGATCAACCGCGTCGAGGGCGAAGACGGCAAGACCAGGCTGGTCGGCGACGTGGCCTACGACGAGGCCAGCAAGGTCGCGGGCGCGATAACGCCGGTTCCTGGCGGCGTCGGGCCCATGACTATCGCCGTGCTGCTTCGCAACACCATCGTTTCGGCCTATCGTCGAGAACGGCTGGAGCTGGCGAAGGACTCGCTCTAGGGCGTGACCGAATGGAAGAAGGACGGGGTTCGTGTTCAGGGCGATGATGCTTTCCATCCTGGCGACGGGCGCGCTGTGCGCCTGCGTCGGCGCCGATGCGCGACGGCCGCGCGGCTTGAGGCCAACGGCAAATCCCAGCGCCGTCGTGGCGACCGAGCTGGCGTTCGCGCGCGCGGCACAGGACAAGGGGCAATGGACCGCGTTCGCCGAGTATGCGGCCGACGATGCGGTCATGTTCGTGCCCCAGCTCGTCGAAGCCAAGGACTGGCTCAGGAAACGGACCAATCCGGCCAAGGCCGTGACCTGGCAGCCCTACTCGATCTGGACGAGCTGCGACGGCTCGCTGGCGGTCAGCAAGGGCGCCTGGCAGAGGCCTGACGGCACGAACGGCTATTTCACTACTGTGTGGCGGCGGCAGAAGGACGGCAAGTACAAGTGGACTCTCGACCAGGGTGACGGCCTTGCCCAGCCGCTCGCCGCACCGGAGATGATCTCTGGCGACGTCGCCGACTGCTCGAGGCCGATGCCGCCGACGATTCCCGCGCCTGAGGCTGGCGTGGTGCAGCGGGTCGGCTGGTCGGACGACAAGACGCTGCAGTGGATTGTCGAGGTCAGGCTCGACGGTTCGCGCTGGTTCAAGGTGCACCGGTGGACCGGGAGCGGATACGAGGAAGTGATCCGCAGCGAAGTCGCCGCCCAGTAGGCGCTTCGATGCTCAACCTGTTCGTTTCGGCCTTCATCACCCTGTTCGTGGTGATCGACCCACCCGGATGCGCGCCGATCTTCGCCGGGCTCACGAGCGGCGCAACGCCGGCGCAGGCGCGGGCCATGGCCATACGTGCATGCCTGATCGCCGGGGTCATCCTCCTGCTGTTCGCGACGTTCGGCGAGAGCCTGCTCGGAGCGCTGCACATCGAGCTCGACAGCTTCCGCATCGCCGGCGGCCTGATGCTGTTCCTCATCGCGCTCGACATGGTGTTCGAAAAGCGCACGCAGCGCCGCGAGCAGCGTGCCGAGCAGGTCAGGGCGACACCCGAGGTGGAGGACGTCTCGGTGTTCCCGATGGCCATGCCCATGATCGCAGGGCCGGGCGCGATCGCCTCGGTCATGCTGCTGGAGGGCGGCGCCAAGGGAGCGCAGGGCTCGCTGATAGTGCTCGCCGCGCTTCTTTCGGTGATGGTCCTGACTGTGCTGGCCTTGCTCGCCGCCCGGCCGCTGATGAAGATGGTCGGCGCGGGCGTCGAAGCGGTCGTGACACGGCTCCTCGGCGTGCTGCTGGCGGCGCTTGCCGCGCAATACGTGATCGACGGCCTGCGGAGCAGTTTCGGCCTCTAGCCTATTGCAGCGTTACCCGTCCCTCGTCGGGGTCGCTGCGGCCGAAGAACTGCATCAGCTGGACCAGGAGTTCACAGCGTGTGCCGAGGTCGGGCGCTTCGAGCAGCGCCTGCTTGGCGGCCGCATCGAACGGGGCGATCTGGCTGACCCCGTTGATCAGCGCGAGGTCGTCGAGCTGGGCGACGGCATCCCAGTTTACCGAGTAACCCTGGCGATCGGCAAAGGCGCGCGCCTCGTGCTCGAAGCTCGCCCGCTCGACCGCGCTCAGCGCTTCGATGTCGGGATCGTCGATCAGCTCGCCTTCGATCTGCCGGAAGGGCGTTGTCACCTCCAGTTCGCGGAGCACGCGGAACCGGGCCTCCCCCTCGAGCACGATATTGTAGCGGCCGTCGTCGAGCGCCTCGACTTCGCCGATCCGGCCCACGCAGCCGACGCCGAACAGCGGCGCGCCTTCGCGGGCGGCTTGCGGCTGGATCATGGCGATCTTGCGGTCCTTGGCGAGCGCACTGCCGACCAAGGCGCGGTACCGCGGTTCGAAGATGTGCAACGGGAGCTGCAGCCCGGGAAACAGGATTGCCCCGCCGAGCGGGAAGATCGACAGGCGGACGGCGGCCACGCAATCAGCCGAACAACAGCAGTGACAATCGCCGCCGCTGCGCCGCCACCCAAGGGTCATCGAGGCCGACGGCCTCGAAGATTTGCAGCAGCTTGGCCTTGGCCGCCCCCTCGTTCCACTCGGGCGCGGTCTCGACCAGCTTGAGCAGCGTGTCCGCTGCCGCGTCACGCTCGCCCGCGGCAAAAGCCGCCTGGGCAAAGTCGAACTGCGCCTGGTGATCGGCCGGACGCTCGGCCGCCGCCTTGCGCAGGTCGTTGAGCTTACTCTCGTCGACGCCGCTTTCCGCGAGCTCCAGCGCGGCCCCGGCCTGGGCGACGACGGGATCCTTCCTGAGCTCCTCGGAGAGGCCGGCGAACGCGGCCTTGGCCTCGTCCTTGCGGCCGGCCGCCAACAGCGCGCGGATGAGGCCCGACTGCACGCCCGCCTCGTCCGGCGCCATTTCGGCAATCTGCTGGAAGATCGAAGCCGCGCGTTCGCCGTCGCCGTCGGCCAGGACCTGCTCACCCATGGCGACGAGGCCGGCGATGTCCTGCTTGCCAGCGCCGTTGCCCGTGCCGGCGTTCACCGGCAACTGCTCCAGCAGTTGGTCGAGCACCTGCTTCAGCTGGGATTCGGTTCGCGCGTTGGTCAGGTCGGCAATCGGCTGGCCCTGGAAGATCGCATAGACGGTCGGGATCGAACGGACCTGGAACTGGGCGGCGATGAACCGCTCCTCGTCGACATTGAGCTTGGCCAGGACCACGCCCTTGTCGGCGTAATCGGCGGCGACCTTCTCGAGCAGCGGGGCGAGCGCCTTGCACGGCCCGCACCATTCGGCCCAGAAGTCGAGGATCACCAGCTTGTCGCGCGATGGGGCGACGACGTCCTTCTGGAACCGTTCGACCGCCTTCTGTTCGTCGAGATTGAGGCCTAGGCTCGCCAAAGGATGCTCCTGTCTGCAGCGGGGTCGTCCGAAGGCGCCTATGTGGGCCTTCACGAGGCAATGTGAACCCCGCGCACAAGGACCGCAAGCGCCGGGAATTTCCTCTTGCCCGCTCCAGGGGCGGCTGCTAACCGGCGCGCCTTCCCACCGGTGCAGACCCGCGCCGGGGCACGGTCGAGCGGGCGTAGCTCAGGGGTAGAGCACAACCTTGCCAAGGTTGGGGTCGAGGGTTCGAATCCCTTCGCCCGCTCCAGTTTCCGATGTGTACCTTCTCGACAGGTAGGTGACAGAACTGTTGTGCACCCATGTGTCCGGACGCTCAATGCTGTACGCCGCATGCGTCGGGAAGGTTCTGTCACCCATGTCCGGGAAATACTCGACACATGTATCACCATCGCTTCTGCGAAGGTGCTTGATTCATCGACGAACGGGCTTGCCAAGGCTGCGCTACAAATGTAGCACTGCGCTACAAATGTAGCCCAAGGTGATTCGCCCATGCTCGCAAGCCTGCCGCCCCGCGAACGACAAATCGTCGACATTCTTTACGAACAGGGTCCCAGCCTCGTTGGCGAAATCCTCGATGCGCTCGACAACGAGGTCACCGGATCGGCGGTGCGGGCGATGCTCAAGCGGCTCGAGGACAAGGGTTTCGTCACCCGCAAGGCGTCGGACAACGGCTTCGTCTATTCGCCTGCGCTGCCCGAAGCGACGGCGCGCAAGTCGGCCCTGGGGCAGGTGGTCAAGGTGTTCTTCAACGGCTCCCCCGTCGGCGCGGTCAGCGCGCTCCTCGGGATGGAGGACAAGCTCGACAACGACGAGCTCGACAAGCTCGAACAGCTGATCGCCCAGGCGCGCAAGGGGAAGGCAAAATGATGCTCGATGCCGACATGCTGATCGAGCTGGCGCTCAAGTCGCTCGTCGTCGCCGCCGCCGCCCTCGCCCTGTTGCGCCTGACCGGTCGCCGCAGCGCCGCCGAGCGATCACTGATCGGCCATCTCGGCCTCCTCGCGCTGGTCGTGCTGCCCGCGGTCTCGTGGCTGTTGCCGTCCTGGAACCCGCTTCCCGCCGCGGCCGCGCCGACACCGACGACCATCCATCTTCCGGCGCTGACGGGCATCGGTCCCGCCGCCGGCGCGATCACCGCGTCGAGCGGCGCTCCGGCGGCCGTGGCCGCACCGGCGGCGGTGTCGCTCCCCTCGATCGGCGATCTCGCCATCTGGGCGTACCTCATCCCGGCCCTGCTGCTGCTCGCCATGATGATCGTCGCCGTCGTTCGCCTGG
>DATJHD010000157.1:0-12326 GCA_035494275.1 Croceibacterium sp. | reverse complement strand
CGATGACATTGCGGTGGCGGCGAGCAGGATCAGCGCTAAACGCGTGGAAGACATGGCAACCTCCCAACAGGCGCGACCCGACCGTCCAATTATCACGTGCACGGCGCGGCTGGCGAGAGAATAACTTGAGTTATGTCGACCGGCGACCTGCCCATTCACGCCGTCTTGCCGGACCTGATGGCTGCCTTGCGCCAAGGCACCGGCGCCGTGCTGGTCGCGCCGCCGGGCGCGGGCAAGACGACCGCCGTGGCGCCGGCGTTGCTCGACGAACCGTGGTGCACGGGCACGATCATTCTCACGAGCCCCCGACGTGTCGCCGCGCGAGCGGCCGCCGAGCGCATGGCCGAGCTCTTCAACGAGCCGGTGGGGCGCCGCGTGGGCTACCTGACGCGCCTCGACAGCAAGCGATCGGATGCGACCCGTATCCTCGTCGTTACCGAAGCCATCTTCGTCTCGCGGATCCTCGGCGATCAGGAGCTTGGCGGCGTTTGCGCGGTGCTGTTCGACGAGGCGCACGAGCGGCATCTCGGCAGCGACCTCGGGCTCGCGCTGGCGCTGGAAAGCCGCGCGGTGCTGCGTGACGATTTGCGCGTCGTGGTCATGTCGGCAACGATCGACGGCGCCCGCTTCGCCAGGCTGCTCGGCGAGCGGACACCGGTGATCGAGAGCTTGGGCAGGGCCTGGCCGCTGCGCATCGAATGGCTCGGCAACAGGCCGGAACTGCGCACCGACGAAGCGATGGCGAGCGCGGTCCTGCAGGCGTGGCGCGAGGAGGATGGCGATGTCCTCGCCTTCCTGCCCGGCGTCGGCGAGATCGAGCGTACCCGCGCCCGGCTGGCCGAGCGGCTGCCCGATGTGCCGATCCTGCCGCTTCACGGTCAGGTCGATCCGGCTACCCAGCGCGCGGCGATCCGGCGCGATCCGAAGGGTCGCCGCCGCATCGTGCTGGCAACCGCCATCGCCGAGACCTCGATCACCCTCGACGGGGTTTCGGTGGTGGTCGACGCCGGCCTCTCGCGGCGGCCCGAGTTCGATCTTGCCGCGGGTGTGACGCATCTCGTCACCCATCGCGCCAGCCAGGCCGCGGCGGCGCAGCGGGCCGGTCGGGCCGCACGGCAAGGGCCGGGCGTGGCTTATCGCCTGTGGGAGGAGGCCGCGCATCCCGGCCGGGCGCCATTCGATCCGCCCGAGATGCTCACCAGCGATCTCGCGCCGCTGCTGCTGGCGCTGGCGCAATGGAGCGTCGCGGATGCCCAATCGCTGCCGTGGCTCGATCCCCCTCCGCCGCCCTCGTTGAGCGCGGCACGGGCGCGGCTGCAAGCCTTGGGTGCGCTCGATGGCGAAGGTCGCATCACCGAGCGCGGCCGCCAGATCGCCGCCTTGCCGATGGAGCCATGGCAAGCGGCGATCCTGCTCTACGGCGCAGAACACGGCGCGGCCGAGCCGGCCGCGCGGCTGGCGCTCCTGCTGCAGGAGCGGGGTCTCGGCGGGCGGGGTGAGGACCTGGCGCTGCGATTGGACCGTTGGCAGGGCGACCGGTCCAGCCGCGCGGAAGCAAGCCGCAAGCTGGCCAAGGCCTGGGCGAGCAAACCAACCGCGCCTGCCAACCGCGCCGGGAAGGGGAGGGCCCCTCTCGGTGTCCTGCTCGCGATGGCGCTGCCGGACAACCTTGCGCGGCGTCGCGACAGTTCCGGCGAAAGCTGGCTGTCGGCCGGCGGGCGTGGCTATGTACTCGACCCGGCCTCTGCGCTGGCCACTGCCGAATGGCTCGCCATCGGCGATGCGCAGGGGCACGCGAAGGGGGCCAGGATCACTGCCGCGCTGCCCCTGACGAGCGCTGAGGTGGAGCAATGGTTCGGCGAGCGGATCGAGCGACGGTCGGTGCTCAAGTGGACCGGCGAGCGGGTAGAAGCCCGGCTCGAGCGGCGGCTCGGCGCGGTCGTGCTGGCGAGCGGCCCCGACCCGTCACCCGATGAGGACGCCGTCACCGCCTTGCTTGTCGACAAGGCTCTGGAAAACCTTGCGGAAATCCTTCCGCACGACCTGATGGCCCGCGCCCGGTTTGCCCGAATGGAGGCGCTTTCGCCCGAGGGGCTGGCCGGCCGCGCGGCGCAATGGCTGGTTCCCCTGCTCCAGGGCAAGCGCGAGCTGTCGGTCCGGCCGGGGGAGCTCACCGATGCCTTGCTGGCGCTGCTTGGCTGGGACGAAGGCAAGCGCCTCGATCGCCTCGCACCGCGCGAGTTCACGACTCCCGCCGGCTCCAGCCACTCTATCGACTACTCCGGACCCGATGCGCCCGCGGTCGAAGTCCGCGTGCAGGCCCTGTTCGGCCTCGACGCGCACCCGATGATCGGCGACACGCCGCTGCTTCTCAAGCTCACCAGCCCGGCGGGCAGGCCGATCCAGGCGACGCGGGACCTGCCGGGCTTCTGGCGCGGCAGCTGGAAGGACGTCGCCAAGGCCATGAAGGGCCGCTACCCGAAGCACCGCTGGCCGGAGGAACCGTGGGCCGAAAAGGCGAGCTTGAAGACCAAGAACGCCTTTAAAAACTCCCAACGCTGAATTAGGGCATTCGGGCCACTACAATGGCTCGCAAGCGCGATCGCGTGCCGGCCGGTCAGGCCGGACGCCAGGCGGGGCGGATGCGCCGCGCCTCGCGCTTGGGAGCGAAACAGGAAGAGTCATGCAGGCCCGTATCTACCAGCGCCCGAAGAACGCGATGCAGTCCGGCAAGGCGCTCACCGACCAGTGGATTCTCGAGTTCGTCCCGGCCGAAGCCAAAAAGCCTGACCCGCTGATGGGCTGGGCCGGCAGCGGCGACACCCGCGAGCAGGTGTGCCTGAAGTTCGCTTCGGCCAAGGCGGCTCAGGCCTACGCCGACAAATACGGCATCGAGGCGATCGTCCACCGCACGCCGCCCAAGAAGCTCAAGATCCAGGCGTACGCGGACAATTTTCGCTGATCGTGCCCGAGCCTGGTCGCCGGGGGGGGCGGCGCGAGGCGATGGTGAAGTGTCACGCGGCGCGAATAGCCCTCCTCCAGCCACCTCCCGCGAGACAAGCTCGGGGAGGATTGCAATCTCGTGTGTCCCCCGCCATATCCCGCCCGGGAGTCGGGTGGACGTTCGCGTCCGCCAACCTGGTCAGGTCCGGAAGGAAGCAGCCACAACGGATGGCAGCGGGTCGCCCGGCTCCTTTTTCACCGCATGACTTTCCTCGTCCCAATCCCTAACCTGCCGGCATGATCGATTCCGGCGACATGTTCGGCGACACTCCGCCACCCGAAGGCGAGGAACAGGAAGCGAAGCCGAGTGCCGCGGAGCTCGAGGCCGCCGGGCAATCGGCGATGTTCGGTGAACCCGAGCCCAAGGTCGAGCCAACGGCCGCTGCGCCGAAGGCGGCGCCGTTGGCCGCCGCGCAGCCCTATCGTGTGCTCGCCCGCAAATACCGTCCGCAGACCTTTTCCGAACTCATCGGCCAGGATCCGATGGTCAAGACCCTGGCCAACGCGATCCAGCGCGACCGGCTGGCGCACGCGTTCCTGATGACCGGCGTGCGCGGGGTCGGCAAGACCAGCACCGCGCGCCTCATCGCCAAGGCGCTCAACTGCGTCGGCCCGGACGGGCAGGGCGGCCCGACCATCGACCCGTGCGGCGTGTGCGAGCCGTGCCGCGCCATCGCCGAGGGGCGCCACATCGACGTGATCGAGATGGACGCCGCCAGTCACACCGGCGTCGACGACGTGCGCGAGATCATCGAGGCGGTGCGATACGCGGCCGTCTCGGCGCGCTACAAGATCTACATCATCGACGAAGTCCACATGCTGTCGCGCAATGCCTTCAATGCGTTGCTGAAGACACTTGAGGAACCCCCGCCGCACGTGAAGTTCCTGTTCGCGACCACCGAGGTCGAGAAGCTGCCGGTGACGGTGCTCAGCCGCTGCCAGCGATTCGACCTCAGGCGGATTCCCAAATCGCTGCTCGAGCAGCAGTTCGCCTCGATTTGCCGCCAGGAAGGCGTTGAGGCCGAGCCCGAGGCGCTGGCGATCATCGCCTCGGCCGCCGAGGGGTCGAGCCGCGACGGCCTCTCGATCCTCGACCAGGCCATCGCCCATGCCGATCTCGATGAGGGCGGCAAGGTGACCGCCGAGCGGGTGCAGGACATGCTCGGCCTTGCCGACAAGGGCGCGCAGCGGCGCTTGTTCGGCGCGCTGCTCGGCGGCAATCCGCAAGCGCTTCTCGCCGAGATCGATCGGCAATACGCGCTCGGGGTCGAGCCGCAGGCGCTGATGCGAGGGATGATGGACCTTGCTCACCGCATCACCGTCGCGCAGATCGGCGGCAATGCAGCCGACGCGGCAACGCATGAGGAACGCGAGGCCGTGGAGGGCTGGGCCGGATCGCTTTCGCCGGCGCAACTCCATCGCCTGTGGCAGCTGCTGCTCAAGGGTCACGACGAGGTCCGCAAGGCGCCGGACCCGCTCGTGGCCATGCAAATGGCCCTCCTGCGCGTGCTCCATGCCGCCGACATGCCCGACCCCGGCACGCTGGCGAAGATGCTCGAGCAATGGGCGGCCGGCGGCAGCGCGCGGGCGCCTTCTGCGCCGGGCGGCAGCAACGGCTCCGGGACCGAAGCTGCAGCGCCGGCGTCGCTCGATTCATGGCAGCGGCTGGTCGAGCGCGTCGATCAATCGGGCTCGCTCAGGGTCGCACAAACCATGCGCGACTGGGTTCGCCCGATCGAGCTCGGCCCGGGCAAGCTGGTTTACGAACTCGCGCCGGGCCTCGGCGATGACCCGGGTCCGGAGCTGCGCGATGCGCTCCTTAAGGCGACCGGGGAACGCTGGCAGGTCGTCGCGGGTACAGGCGATGCCCTGCCGACGCTGCGCGAACGCGCCCAAGCTGCCAAGGCCGCCGAGGACGAGCGGATCCGCAATGCGCCCCTCGTCAAGGCCGCCTTCGAGGCGTTCCCCGGCGCTGAGCTGGTCGACGAAAGCGAAGCCCGCCAGGGCGATCGCAACTGGAACCGAAGAGCCTGAGGATAACCGATGGATATGGAAGAACTGATGCGCCAGGCCCAGGAGGCCGCGCAGAACATCCAGAAGCAGATGAACGAGGTTCAGGTCAAGCTGGATGCGCTCGAGGTCGAGGGCACTTCGGGCGGTGGACTGGTCAAGATCCGCGCCACCGCCAAGGGCCGCATTCTCGCGGTGTCGATCGACGACAGCCTCATCGTCCCCGAGGACAAGCAGATGCTCGAAGACCTTGTCACGGCCGCCTTCAACGACGCCCGTACCAAGGCCGACCAGGCCGCCAGCGCCGAGATGCAGAAGGCGCAATCCGGCATGGGTCTGCCGCCGGGCCTCAACCTGCCGGGCATGGGGTGATGTTGCCGCTGCCGGCGGAGGCCGGGGCAGCCTTGGCCAGCAAGCTGTCCGAGCCGCCGATCCGTCGAGGCCTGCTGCTCGCGGAATCGCACCGGGTCAGGGCGCTCGAACGTCGCGACGGTCGGGCGCTTGCCCGCCGTCTTGCGCCTGGGTTCGCCGAGCGTTCGCCCGCCGTCCACAGCGATTGCGCGGGCGCTGTTGCGGCATCCGCACGGGATTCCCATATGCACGCGCAAGAACGTTCGCGCCGCACCCCTTGTTCAGCCCGGCGCGTTACATTGGACGGATACGAATTATCATGACGGCATTTCCTCTTCTCCCCTTGCGCGACCTCGTCGTGTTCCCTGGCCAGGTGGTCCCGTTGTTCGTCGGGCGCGACAAGTCGGTCACCGCGCTCGAGGCGGCGATGGCCGGAGACAAGGACATCTTCCTTGTCGCCCAGCTCGACCAGGGCTGCGACCACCCCGAGCGCGAGGACCTTTACGATGTCGGTACCGTCGCGCAGGTGCTGCAGCTCCTCAAGCTGCCGGACGGCACCGTGCGCGTGCTGGTCGAAGGGCAGCAGCGCGCGCGGCTGGTCGGCACCGCCGAGCACGACGACTATGTGCTCGCCGAGACCGAGGTGATCGACGAGGAGCCTGCCAGCGGTGCGCCGGTCGCCGCGCTGATGCGCAGCGCGCTCGAGCAATTCGCCGATTACGCCAAGCACAACAAGAAGCTGCCGGAAGACATCGAAAGCGAGCTCGCGCAAATCGACGATGCCGGGCGCCTGGCGGACGCCATTGCCGGGGCTCTCACGGCCAAGGTCGCGACCAAGCAGTCGCTGCTTACCGAGCCCGAGCCGCTGAAGCGTCTGGAAATGGTCTATTCGGTGATGGAAGGCGAGCTGTCGGTGCTCCAGGTCGAGCGCAAGATCCGCGGCCGCGTCAAGCGCCAGATGGAGAAGACCCAGCGCGAATACTACCTGAACGAGCAGCTCAAGGCGATCCAGAACGAGCTCGGCGGCGGCGATGAGGAAGGCGGCGACGAGCTCGCCGAGCTGCAGCACAAGATCGACACGCTCAAGCTGTCGAAGGAAGCCAAGGCCAAGGCCACCGCCGAGCTGAAGAAACTGCGCACGATGCAGCCGATGAGCGCCGAGGCGACCGTCATCCGCAACTATCTCGACGTGCTGCTCGGGCTGCCATGGGGCAAGAAGAGCCGCCTCAAGAAGGACATCGCGAAGGCCCAGCTGGTCCTCGACGAGGATCATTACGCGCTCGACAAGGTCAAGGACCGCATCATCGAGTACCTCGCGGTGCAGGCGCGCACCAACAAACTCAAAGGACCGATCCTGTGCCTCGTCGGCCCGCCAGGCGTCGGCAAGACCAGCCTTGGCCAGTCGATCGCCCGTGCCACGGGGCGCGAGTTCGTGCGCCAGTCATTGGGCGGCGTACGCGACGAGGCCGAAATCCGCGGCCACCGGCGAACCTACATCGGTTCGCTGCCGGGCAAGATCGTCACCAACCTGCGCAAGGCCGGGACCAGCAACCCACTTTTCCTGCTCGACGAGATCGACAAGCTGGGGCAGGACTTCCGCGGAGATCCGGCCAGCGCGTTGCTCGAAGTGCTCGATCCCGAGCAGAACTCGAAATTCCAGGACCATTACCTCGAGCTCGACCTCGATCTTTCCGACATCATGTTCGTCACCACGGCGAACACGCTGAACCTGCCGCAGCCGCTGCTCGACAGGATGGAGATCATTCGCCTCGAGGGGTACACCGAGGACGAAAAGGTCGAGATCGCCCAGCGCCACCTGATCCCCAAGCAGGTCGAGGCCCACGGCCTCAAGGCCGGCGAGTTCGAGCTGACCGAGGAAGGCCTGCGCGACCTTATCCGCTACTACACGCGCGAGGCGGGCGTTCGCACGCTGGAGCGCGAGATTGCCCGCTTGGCGAGGAAGACGCTGCGGCAGATCCTCGAAAAGAAGGTGACGGACGTGGTCGTGACGCCCGAGAACCTCGGCGACTACGCCGGCGTACGCAAGTTCCGCCACGGAATGTCCGAGGAAGAAGCGCAGGTCGGCGCTGTCACCGGTCTGGCATGGACCGAGGTCGGCGGTGAGTTGCTGACCATCGAGAGTGTCACCGTGCCCGGCAAGGGCGAGGTCAAGACCACCGGCAAGCTCGGCGAGGTGATGACCGAAAGCATCGCCGCGGCGTTCAGCTTCGTCAAGGCACGCGCCCCTGCCTACGGGATCAAGCCATCGATCTTCCAGCGCAAGAACATCCACATCCACCTGCCCGAAGGAGCGGTGCCCAAGGACGGGCCGAGCGCCGGTGTCGGCATGGTCACGTCGATCGTCTCGACGCTGACCGGCATCCCGGTGCGGCCGGACGTGGCGATGACCGGCGAGGTCACGCTGCGCGGCCGCGTGCTTGCCATCGGTGGTCTCAAGGAGAAGCTCCTCGCGGCCCTGCGCGGCGGCATCAAGACGGTACTCATCCCGGAAGAGAACGTGAAGGATCTCGCCGAGATACCGGCCAACGCCAAGGAAGGTTTGGAGATCGTCCCGGTGGCCCATGTCGACCAGGTCCTCGAGCACGCGCTGACCGCGCAGCCATTGCCGATCGAATGGACCGAGGCGGACGATCTCGCGAGCCAGCCCAGTCCTCAGCTGCAAGGACCCGATGCGGCGACCATGGCGCATTGAGCGCCTGCAGCAGGCTGCTGCGCCGCAGCGACTCGCCCCCCTGCCAAGGTGACTTGGCGGCGCGTTAAGCAACTTGGGTTGGGCCCCGGCTCGGCGTTGAGCTGGAATGGGGAAACCAAATCGCCGTCGGGTGCCAGTTTCGGCGGGTTTGGCTTTGACAGGGGATTCAAAAGACGCTCAAACTCGCCCGCCTCGCGCACGCGATTCCAATGTTGGTCCGACAACACGAAATGAGGGGGATTCCCGAAACATGAACAAGAACGAACTGATCGGTGCAGTCGCTGACGCCAGCGGGCTGTCGCGCAGCGATGCCACGAAAGCCGTCGAGGGGGTGTTCGACACGATCACCAGCACCCTGAAGCGTGGCGACGAGGTCCGGCTGGTCGGTTTCGGAACGTTCTCGGTGGCGAAGCGCAAGGCTTCCACCGGCCGCAATCCTCGCACCGGCGAACCGATGACGATAAAGGCCTCGACCCAGCCGAAGTTCAAGGCCGGCAAGGGGCTCAAGGATTCGGTGAACTGATCGCAGCAGGTCCGGCTCAAGCGCCGGGCGGTGCCGATCGCAAGGCCGCTCCCTCGACGGGTGCGGCCTTTCGCGCGTCAGGGCGCCAGCTTCACCAGCGCCATCGGCGCCGCCTTGGTCCGAGCGCTGATGGCCCATTGAAGGACCTGCCCGCGGGCGCCGGCCTTGGGCCCTTCGTCGGTGTTGTTGGCCAGGATCTGTCCGTCGGTGACGATGCTGAAGGTGCCGTTCATCTCGGGAACCTGCGGCAGCTTCGCGCCGGGCGTCGTGGCAGAATCGGCGACGGACTGCGCCGCGAGCGAGCCGGTCAGCGCCGCCATCATCGATTCAATCGGGTTCCCGGAGTTCTGCGCTGAGAAGCCAGGCGCCTCGATGCGGACGGAGCCATCCTGCCTTCGCGTGGCGACGACGAAGAAGTTGTTCATCGGGAACTGCTCGACGGTCGGGAAGGCAAAGTCGTGCGTCATCCGGCTGGTCAACGCGAAGTCCACCTCAAACAGACCGTCGCCGAGGTAATCAACATGGCGCCATCCAGCCTCGCGGCGCAGGCGGTCGGCCAGCTCCATCGCCGCCTTGGGATCGCCCGGGTCGATGCCGCCGAGCATGGCCCGCATCGCCTCGGCGTTCTTCTCGTCTTCCTTGAGCTTGGCCTGCCGGGCGTCTTCCCACTCGCGCCTCTGATCGGCGAGCTCGCTCGAGGTACAAGGCCGCACCTTGCCCCCTTCGCCGTAGCACTCGTGCGGCACGAACTTGCTGTGGGCCGCATCCTGCTTCGCCGCCGCCTCGGCGATCTTGCTCAGCGCCAGCATGTAGATCTGGCCCTTGTAGGCGTAAGTGAAGGTGCCGTCCTTGCGCAGCTCCAGCGACGAATCGAACGTGCCGGGCTGGAGGAAGCACCCCGTCAGCGCAAGGAACGCCAGAGTGGGCACGGCTGCCCGAAGCCATTTCCTGAACATCGCGTCACCCCCCGGTTCGCGACCCCGGTTAATGCTTTCTCGTTGCCACGGCGTAAAGGGCAATTGCGGCGGCATTGGAGACGTTGAGGCTTTCCATCGCCTCGCCGATCGGCAGCCGTGCGAGCACGTCGCAATGGGCGGCGATGTTGTGCCGCAACCCTTCGCCTTCCGCCCCGAGGACCAGGGCGACCGGACCGGCGGGAAGGGCTTGTGCGAGCGTGGCCTGCGCTTCGCCTGCGAGGCCGATGCGCCAATATCCCGCCTCCGCCATCTCCTCCAGCGCGCGAGCGAGGTTGACCACCCGCACCCACGGCACGATCTCGAGCGCGCCCGAGGCGGCCTTGGCGAGCGCGCCGCTTTCAGGTGGCGCATGGCGGTCCTGCGTGACGAGCGCGGCGGCGTCGAACGCCGCGGCAGAGCGCAGGATGGCGCCGACGTTGTGCGGATCGGTGACCTGGTCGAGGACGACGATCGGGCGGCTGGTGTCGCCGATCAGCACGTCATCCAGATGCAGATCCTCGAGCGGCGCGCATTCCAGCACCAGCCCCTGGTGTGGCGCATCGAGCGCCACGAGCCGGGCAAGGTCGCCGGCTTCCGCAAACTCGAGCGGAAAATCCGGCGGCAGCTCTCCGTCGAGCGAAGCGACCCCTTCGCGGGTGGCCCACAGCTTGCGGTGCTGCCGGTGCGGATTTTTCAGCGCCGCCTTGACCGCATGGCGGCCCCACAAGCGCACATGGCCATGGGTGGGGCGCCCTGAACCGCGCGCGCTCTGCATGCGTCCGGCCCGCCCGCGCAGGGCTTTCCTGTTGCCGCTCCTGGCCATGGGGAACCCCCTGCCAGTGCCGCCATTGACAGGCAAGCACCGCTTCGCCATGGACGCGCGCACTCGGCCGGGCCCCGCCAAGCGGGGGCTGCACAGCACACGGGTTCGCCCGTCGCACCGGCACCAGGTGGACAGGTGGCCGAGTGGTTAAAGGCAGCAGACTGTAAATCTGCCCGCGCAAGCGTACGGTGGTTCGAATCCACCCCTGTCCACCAGCCGGTTATGCCGTTGCTTGTACAGCAGGAAGCTGGACAACCTCGGCCCCGCCACCATTGGTGTCGATTGCGGCGATTGGGCATAATCTCAGAATGCCGCATGGCCGTGTTAAGCCCTACTGCGACGAACAGCCAAAGGTCAGTGTCGGCGTCCGCAATCGCGCCCTTGTAAAAGGCCTCGGCGTAGCGCGCCGGTCCTTCCGTTGGCGCTCCAAGAAATGCGGAGACTTTATGCCGATGCGGGCACGGCGGTCGTATTGGTTTCGGTTGTGGAGCTTCCGATAGTCGATTATCTTGCGTCCAAGGAAAAGGTCGATGCGGAATGGACCTCCTTCCTTCATCACTAGGCAACCACCCGCGTCGGGCCGCAGCCCTTTTGTCAGGCCGGTTCTAAGGCTTCGACTTGTTCGATCTCCTTACGGCGCTCCAATCCTACAGTCGCCAAATCAAACGCCTGCTGCATATTCAACCACAGCTCCGGAGACGTCCCAAGCATCCGCGCGAGCTTTAATGCTAGGACGGTGGAGACCGCACTCTTCCCGCTAAGTACATTGTAAAATGCTTCGCGACTCATTCCGAGCCGCTTTGCAAAGGCCGTCTTATTGAGGCCGCTTGCGGGAACTACGTCCTCGCTAAGAACCTCTCCGGGATGCACGGGCGGCAGCCCTGCAATCATCGGATTACTCATTTGCTTTCCTTTCCTATGCCCGCCTCACAGGCGCGGGCAGTCCTTCAGTGATAATCTTCTAAATCGACGTCTATCGCATCCTTGTCGTTCCAGCCGTACGTCAAGCGATAATTTGCCGTCACACGGACTGAGTATCTTTGCTCCCCTCTCAAGCCGTGAAAATAGAAACCCGGAAGATTCATGTCCTCCGGTTTGATCGCAGCATTTAGCACGGCCAACTGTCGAGCCAGCTTTCTGGCAGCCGCCCCTCGTACCGGCAATTTTCGTGTATCCCCGGTCGTCGCGAAGGCTTCCAGCCCCTTGTTGCGAAAGCTCTTGATCATGGCAAAGCGATAAGCATCACTCCACGTGTCGTCAAGTCTCACTTCACAGTGATACTCGCATGAACCTTTCGAATGAGTGAATGTTCCGATGAACGAAAATGCCCCGCCGAAGCGGTCCCTCGATTGCCAGCCGTGGGCTGGGGTTAGGCTGGTGCTTGGTTTTCGAGCGAGCGCAGGACCGACACGAGCAGGCTTGCGTTCCGATCTAGAATGCTTTCGGCCGGAAGGATTGCGGAAAAGTCCTTTCGGGCCGCAGCCAAGCGGCTGTCGCGCCACCCTTAGTCTCGTAGCGTCCTCGCCCGAAAAAGTGGAACCGAACGCGGCCCTCACAGCCTTCCGTGATCCGGCAACACGTCGTGCGATTCGATAGGTCGTAATCCTCGCCCTTGGCCTTGGCGATAACCTCCAGGTCAACGTCACGATACCCGCCGCAGCTCGCGCACATCGCCCTGACCGGCACCTTTCCGGCAATCATCGCCCCGACATTCGCGGTCCATGACGGGCGCACTGGCGTTCGTTTTCCCATGCCTCTGGATTGCGCCCAGCGGCACGATTCGGGCAAGATATTTGTTCGTGTTGTGTTCCGTCTGCGGCCGGGCCGCGAAGCCGGTGCAAGATGTGAGTAATCGTGCAAAGATGCACTCGGAGGGAGTCGGAACCCCCTCGGACGTGCGCAAAGGCCGAAAATACGCGTAAGTTCAAGGTATTAAGTATTAAGATG
>DATJHD010000156.1:0-10393 GCA_035494275.1 Croceibacterium sp. | reverse complement strand
ACTCGCGCCCGGAGCGGAGGCGGAACTCGTGATTCTCGTCGGCGACGCGGACAACGCCGCACAGGCCGCGGCGCTCATTGCCCGATATCGCGATGCCGATCTCGACGAGGTGCTGGGCGCCGTGCGTGAGCAATGGGAGGAGCTGCTCGGCACCGTGCAGATCAAGACGCCGGAACGTTCGGCGGACATCATGCTCAACGGCTGGCTGCTCTACCAGACCATCGCCTGCCGCCTGTGGGCCCGTTCGGGATTCTACCAGGCCAGCGGCGCCTACGGTTTTCGCGATCAACTCCAGGACGGCATGGCCCTTGCGACGATCCGTCCGTCCCTCACGAGAGAGCATCTGGTGCGAGCGGCGGGGCGCCAATTCGAACAGGGAGATGTCCAGCACTGGTGGTTACCTCACTCCGGCCAAGGGGTGCGCACTCGGATCTCTGACGATCGCCTGTGGCTGGCCTTCTGCGTCGCGCATTATCTCGAGACGACCGGCGATCTTTCGCTGCTCGACGAGAGCGTACCGTTCCTCGAAGGCCCGCGCCTGAAGGAAAAGGAAGCCGACAGCTTCTTCACCCCGACAGTGTCCGAGCGTGTCGCGAGTATCTACGAGCATTGCGCCCTCGCGCTCGACGCGAGCCTGGCGCGCGGCCCTCATCAGCTTCCGTTGATCGGGACGGGCGACTGGAACGACGGCATGAACAGGGTCGGCGAGCTGGGCAAGGGCGAAAGCGTCTGGCTGGCCTGGCTTTCACATATGGCGCTGACCGACTTCGCTGCGATCGCCGGCTCGCGCGGCGACACGAAGCGCGCCGCCAACTGGGCCGCACAGGCCACGGCGCTGGAGGCGGCGCTCGAGCGCGAGGCCTGGGACGGTAGCTGGTACCGCCGTGCCTGGTTCGACGACGACACCGCAATCGGCTCGGCGGTCAGCGAGGAATGCCGCATAGATTCGATCGCCCAATCCTGGGCGGTCCTGTCCGGTGTTGCGGGGCACGACCGCGCGAGCCGAGCCATGGCGGCGGTCGAGCGGGAGCTGATCCGCGACGATGACGGCCTGGCCTTGCTGTTCACACCGCCATTCGACCGCATCGCGCATGATCCCGGCTATATCAGGGGCTATCCGCCGGGCATCCGCGAGAACGGCGGCCAATACACCCACGCCGCGGCGTGGTCGGTCATGGCCTTCGCCGGCCTCGGCGAGGGCGACAAGGCGGCCGCCCTGTTCTCGCTGCTCAACCCGATCAATCACGCGCTCAGCCGATCCGACCTGCGGCGCTACAAGGTGGAGCCCTATGTCGTGGCAGCGGACGTTTATTCGGCGCCGGATCATGTCGGCCGCGGCGGATGGACTTGGTACACCGGCTCGGCCGCGTGGCTCTACCGCGCCGGAACCGAAGCGATACTGGGGTTGCGCATCATGGGGCGCACGCTCCATGTCGATCCGTGCATCCCAAAGACATGGCCCGGCTTCCAGGTGACGCTTCGCCGCGGATCGACCACCTTCGAAATCGAGGTGCGTAACCCGGGTAGCGTTTCAAAAGGAGTGGTGTCGGCGCGGCTGGATGGAAGCGAAGTCGCCGAGCGCCCTGTGCAGTTCAATCTGCCCGAGGATGGAACAAGCCATCAAATCAGCGTCGTCATGGGCTGATCGCCTCCCACCAGCGCCGCAGTCCATCTATCCGGGTCCTGTCCGCCGACGGCCCTATGATCCGGCAATCATTGGGCGGACGAAGCGGACGATGGCATCCGCCACCCCGTCTTCCTCGTTCGAGGCAGCGGTGGCGTCGGCTCCCGCCCGGACATCGGCAGGCGCCTGGCCCATGGCCACCGAGAAGCCCGCGCGCGCGAACATTGGGAGATCGTTCGGCATGTCGCCCAGCACTGCGACTTGCGCCAGGTCGTTTCCGAAGGCCCGCGCCAACGCCGTGAGCCCTTCGCCCTTGTTGGCGAGACGATGGGTGATATCGAGATAATACGGCTGCGAGCGCGCGATTGTCGCGCGCGTGCCGATCGTGTTCCTGGCTTGCTCCTCCAGTTGCCGGAGCAGTTGATGATCGTCGCTCACGGCGACTATCTTGTCGATGCGCCCGTCGAGGCCGGCGAATTCCGTCCGAATCATCGGATCGATCCCCGCGGCGATCCGCTCGCGCGCGAGATGGGTGTTGTTCTGGCTGGGGACGAACCACGCACCATCGGCATAGACCCAAGGCGCGACGCCCGGTCTCGCGATCAACCGCAGCATCGCGGCCGCGTCTGACGCACCGAGTCTGTGGGCGAAAAGGATCGTACCGTCGGCATCGAATAGCGTGCCACCATTGAAAGCCGCGAGGGGACCCCTGATGCGCAGCTTTGTCCCCAGTCCCAGCATCCCGCTCGGCGGCCGCGAACTGATCAGGGTGATCGCTACCCCGACCGCCGCCAAAGCGAGGATTGCATCGCGATTCGCCTCGGGCAGGCTCTTGTCGTCGCGCACGAGCGTGCCGTCGATGTCCGATACCAGCAAGCGGATCGCCTCGACAGTAGGCGCGTGGGGCTTCATGTGTCGATCGAATGCCAGGTACGTCCGTCGCGAGTGAGCAATGCATCGGCCGCTTGCGGTCCCTGAGTCCCGGCCTCGTAGGTCCGAGGGCGGCTTCGACCGCGCTTCCAGACATCGAGAATCGGCTGCACCGCCGCCCACGAAGCTTCGATCGCCTCGGCCGGT
Source organism: Croceibacterium sp. (assembly GCA_035494275.1). Lineage (GTDB taxonomy): Bacteria > Pseudomonadota > Alphaproteobacteria > Sphingomonadales > Sphingomonadaceae > Croceibacterium_B. The sequence continues at coordinate 7,692 of DATJHD010000156.1, read as the reverse complement.
TGGAACAAGGTCTGATCGCCGATCATCAGGTCAAAAAGCAACGTTTCGTAGCCGGTGAACTCGCCTAAGCTGAACCGGTCGCGGTAATGAAAGTCCATGCTGACCGGCGCGGTTTGGATGGCCGGCCCAGGCAATTTGGCGAGAAAGTCGAAGCTGATTCCCTCGTCGGGCTGGAGTTGGAGGATCAATCGGTTAGGCGGTAGCTGGGTGATGCCGGCATCGCGGAACAAGGCGCAGGGAACCGGACGGAACTGGAGAACGATCTCCGTGTCCCGCCGCGCCATCGCCTTGCCGGTCCGCAGATAGAAAGGCACGCCCGACCAGCGCCAGGTGTCGAGGTACAATTTCATCGCGACATAGGTTTCGGTGCGGCTCTTCGGGTCAACGTCCGGTTCGTCCGAGTAAGCATTTCGCGGCTCACCGTCGACCTGCCCGGCCCCATAGCGGCCGCGCACGACGTTGCCTTGCACCTCACCCAGTGAGAGCTTGCGGATCGCTGCGACCACCTTGGTCTTTTCGACACGGATTGCATCGGCGGCGAAGCTGTTGGGCGGTTCCATCCCGACCAACGCCAGCAACTGGAACAAATGGTTGGGCACCATGTCGCAAAGAGCGCCGGTCGCATCGTAGAACTTGCCGCGCCGGCTAACGCCGACCGCTTCGGCCGCGGTGATCTGGACATGGTCGACATAACGGTTGTTCCACACCGCTTCGATCATCGGGTTGGCGAAACGCGCGACCAGAATGTTCCGAACGGATTCCTTACCTAAAAAGTGATCGATCCGGTAGATTTGCGACTCGCGCGCCAGCTCCATTAGACATTGGTTGAGTGCCCGCGCCGAGACAAGATCGTGGCCGAACGGCTTCTCGATCAGTAGCCGCCTAAATCGCCCTGGTTTCTCATCGAGAAGACAGTGTGCCGCCAACCCGCGTGCGATCCCCGCGAAGAAGGCCGGCGGAGTTGCGAGGTAGAAAGCAGCGTTGTTCGTTCCGATGCGCGCGCCGAGCGTTCGGTAAGTCGCATTGTCGCCGAAGTCGCCTCTCAGATAGGTGATTTGTCTGCGCAGGTTCTTCCAGGCGGGGTCGCCGCTGTCGACGAACTCGGCCAAGGCACGGCGGAGCCCGTTGTCGTCGAGATCCTGCCTGCCGATCCCGACGAGATTGAGCCCGTCGTCGAGCAAGCCCTTGCGTTGCAGATTGGCGAGCGCGGGCATCAGCAACCGGCGGGTCAGGTCCCCCATTACGCCGAAGATCACCAGCGTCGCCGCCGGCAGCCTTTTCGAGCCGTTCTCGATCACAGCGACGTCTCTACATGACCTCCGAACCCGAAGCGCATGGCCGAGAGCAGTTCGTCGCCGAACGTGGACCTCATGCGGCTGCGATAGCGCGCGTAGAGGGCAGCCGACATCACGTGGGCCGGCACGGCCTCTTCCATGGCGGCTTCGATCGCCCAGCGCCCCTCGCCGCTGTCGGACACGTGCCCGGTGAAGCCCTCGAGATTGGGGTCCTTCGCCAGCGCAGCGGCAGACAGATCGAGCAGCCAGGACGAAATCACGCTGCCACGCCGCCAGACCTCCGCGACGTCCGGCAAGGCGATGGTGAAGCGTTCGTCTTCCGGAAGTGTTAGGGCAGCCTTGCCCTTCAGAATGTCGAACCCCTCGGCGTAGGCCTGCATCAGGCCATATTCGATACCGTTGTGGATCATCTTGACGAAATGACCGGCGCCAACCGGGCCTGCGTGCATGTACCCTTGTTCAACGCGATCGTCGCGAGCCTCGCGGCCCGGAGTGCGCGCGACGTTGCCGATACCAGGCGCGAGGGCGTCGAAGATCGGGTCTAGCCGGCGCACGATCTCTTCGTCGCCACCGATCATCATGCAGAATCCACGCTCCAGGCCCCAAACGCCCCCGGATGTGCCCACGTCCACGAAATCGACGCCGCCGGCGGCAAGCGTCTTGGCGCGGCGGATGCTGTCTTTATAGAAGCTGTTGCCGCCATCGATTACAATCGTTCCGGGCTTGGCGACACGGACTAGTTCGTCGACCGCGGTTTGCGTGGGGCCGCCCGAGGGAAGCATCAGCCAGATTATGCCGTGAGTGCCGAGCCGATCGGCCATATCGGCGATCGAGGAGGCGCCGCGAGCGTCATCTTGCACCAGCGACTCGATAGCCTTGGGATCGCGATCCCAGACGACGGTTCGATGCCCCGCGCGCATCAGGCGCCTGGCAATGCTGCCGCCCATGCGACCGAGCCCGATTATTCCGATCTCCATCGACGATCCTCTCATTTTGCAGTCGTCGCTGACGTGTTATGCGAGCTCGTTGCCAATTTTGCGCGCGTTTTGTCGATGGTTCTCAGGAGCGCATCGGCCGCATTCGAAAATTTCTCGACCCCTTCCGCGACCAGGCTGGCCGTGACGTCTTTAAGATCGAGGCCCAGCCGATCCGCTTCGGCAAGGACATGGCGCTCGCCCGCAAGGTTTGCGGTGAGCGTCGGGGCAACCACGCCGTGATCGCGAAACGCATCGATAGTCTTGGGTGGCATCGTGTTGACCGTGTCGCGCCCGATCAGCGTCTCGACATAATACACGTCGCTGAACGCAGGATCCTTCGTTCCGGTCGACGCCCACAGCAAGCGCTGCGGGCGCGCCCCTTGCTGCGCGAGCGAGCGCCAGCGATCGCTCGCGATCAGCCCCAGGTAACTTTGATAGGCCAGCTTGGCGTTGGCGATGGCGACACTGCCGCGCAGTTCGGCCAGTGCCCTCGTCTCCGCCTCATCAGCTGCGATCCGGGCGTCGATCTTTGCATCGATCGCGGTGTCCACGCGGCTGACGAAAAAGCTCGCCACCGATGCGACCCGCGAAATGTCCCTGCCGCTCGTCAGCCTTTCTTCTAGGCCAGCCAGAAAAGCGCCGGCGACGAGCTCGTACATGTCGATGGCGAACAGCAGCGTGATGTTGACGTTGATCCCCTCCGCGGCCAGGGCCCGCACCGCAGGGACGCCTTCGCGGGTGCCCGGGACTTTCACCATCAGGTTCGGCCGATCGACGGCGCGCCACAACCGGCGCGCCTCGTCAATCGTTCCCTGGGTCGATCTGGCCAGTGAGGGCGACACCTCGATGCTGGCAAAACCATCCGCGCCGCCGAGCCGGTCGTACACCGGTCGCAGGGCGTCCGCGGCTGCCTGGATATCGGTCACGGCCAGGTGCTCGTAGATGGCGGCGGGGCTCGTTTCCCCACCGCCCACCAGCTCGGCGATCTGTTCGTCGTAATCGCTGTCCTGGCCGATCGCCTTTTCGAAGATCGACGGATTGGACGTAACGCCGGTCAAGCCATCGTCTTCGATCAATCGGGCCAGCCCGCCTTGGGCGAGGAAACCCCGGTCGAGGTAATCCAGCCAAACTGCCTGGCCTTGGCTCGCGAGCGCTTGCAATCGGCTGACCATCATCGACTCTCCTCAACGAGGACGCTTCGCGCCACCTTGAGCAGATTCGCGACGGTGAAGCCGTACTTTTGCTGGAGCTTCGCGAAGGGCGCCGAGGCACCGAAGCTGCTCATGGCCAGAGTTTGGCCAGAAGGTCCGACGTATCGGTCCCACCCCAGTGAGCTCGCCTGCTCCACCGCCACGCGAACGCTGACGGACGGCGGCAGCACAGACTCGCGATAGCTGCGCGGCTGTTGCTCGAACAACCCCCAGCACGGCATCGAAACCACACGCGAACGCACGCCCTCGGCAGCGAGCCGTTCGTGCGCCTCGAGCGCGAGCGACACTTCGCTGCCGGATGCCAGCAGGAGCAACTGCGGATCGCCGCCGATCGAATCCGCCAGAACATAAGCGCCTCGGGCGAGGCCGGCTGCCGGCGCGTAACGGGCGCGGTCGATCGTCGGCAACTTCTGGCGCGAAAGAATGATGCAGCTGGGCAATTTCGCGGCAATCGCCACCCGCCATGCCTCAGCGGCTTCGTTGGCGTCGGCCGGTCGGATGACGTTGAGGCCGGGAATCGCCCGCAGCGCCGCGAGGTGTTCGATCGGCTGGTGCGTCGGACCGTCCTCTCCCACGCCAATGGAATCGTGACTGAAGACGAATATCGTCGGCACCTGCATGATCGCAGCGAGGCGGATTGGCGGGCGCATATAGTCGCTGAACACCAGGAAAGTCGCCGTAAAGGGCCGCAGATAGGATACGGCCATGCCGTTGGCGATGGCGCCCATCGCATGTTCGCGGATGCCAAAATGCATGTTCCGGCCGGCTTCGTTGTCTGCTTCGAGATCGCCCTCGCCCGAGGTGAGTTTGGTCTTGGTTGAGGGCGCTAGGTCGGCCGCGCCGCCGACCACCCCCGGCAATTTCGGCGCGATGGCGTTCAACACCTTGCCGCCGGCATCGCGCGACGCGATTCCCGTGGCGTCCGCAGCAAAGTCCGGTATTTCCGCGTCCCATCCGCTGGGGAGCCTGTGGCGAAGCATATCGTCGAGCTGCCGGGCGAGGTCCGGATGATCCGCGCGATAACGGTCCAGCATCCGATCCCATGCTTCGCAAAGCGGCGTCGATCGCCTCGCCAGCTCGGCCCGGAAATGATCGGCGACCCCCGGCGGAACGAGAAACCGCGAGTCTTCCGGCCAGCCATAAGCGCGCTTGGTCTCACGGACGCCTTCAGCGCCGAGGGGGTCGCTGTGCGCCTTGGCGGTACCGGCGACGGGCGAGCCCCAGCCAATGACGCTATCGACGACTATCAGCGTCGGTGCATCCTTGGTGCCGCCGAAGGTCTCGAACGCCTGCGCCACGGCATCGAGGTCGTTCGCGTCCGCCACGTGGAGAACCCGCCAGCCATAGGCGCGAAATCGCTCGGGGACGGATTCGCTGAACGCCAGCGCAGTCCCGCCCTCGATGGTGATGCCGTTGTTGTCGTAGACCCAGCACAGGTTGGCGAGACCGAGATGACCGGCCAGCGATGCCGCCTCGCTCGCCACGCCTTCCATCATGTCCCCGTCGCTGCACAGGGCGTAAACGTCGTAATCGAACAGGACGCCGTCTTCGCGATTGAAATGCGCGGCGAGCCAGCGCCCGGCGATGGCCATGCCGACGGCATTGGCGCAACCTTGGCCAAGCGGGCCGGTGGTGACCTCGACCCCCGTAGTGACGCCGTATTCCGGATGCCCGGGCGTTCTGGAATCCAGCTGTCGAAATTGCCTGATGTCGTCCAAGCTGACCGCCGGCCGGCCGCTATCGCGCCCGTCGGAATCGACCTCGCGCACGCCGGAAAGATGGAGCAGCGAATAAAGCAGCATCGAGGCATGACCGACGGACAGTACGAAGCGGTCTCGATTGGGCCAATCGGGCCGCTGCGGATCGTAGCGCAGGAACCGGCTCCACAGCGTATAGCCCACCGGGGCCATCGCAAGAGGAGTGCCTGGATGACCGGATGCGGCAGCCTCAATCGCATCGAGCGTGAGCGTTCGGATGGTGTCGATCGTGAGTTGGTCGATGGCTGCCGACGCGATCGGCGATACGGGCGTGGGAGAAGTCATGGCGCCCCCCGGGTTAGGTGGATGACGCCGTCGCTTCGACCGACGTAAACATCGTCTATCTCGTCGAGAAACAGGCCATGCCCCAGCAAACCGGGGATCGCGGACAAGGCGGCGGCCAGCCGTGGCACATCCTCGATTTCGCCAAATGCGCAGTCGAGCAGGAGATTGCCTTGCTCCGTTCGATAAGCGTCTAGTCCGGCAGTTCGCTGGCATAATTTCGCTCCGAGCTGCGCGATGCGATGAGCGACGAAGGAGACTGCGAACGGGAGCACCTCGACGGGAACGAAACCACGTCCGAGCCGCGGCACCTGCTTGCTATCGTCGATCATGACGATCGTTCGCTCGGCGGCCGTGGCGACGATCTTCTCGCGCAGTAGGGCCCCGCCTTTGCCCTTGATCGCACGCAGTTGCGGATCGACCTCGTCGGCGCCGTCGAGGACGAGGTCGAGTTTGGCCAGCGCGTCGAACCGCCGCACCGGCACGCCCGCCGCTGCCGCCGAGCGTTCGGTAGCGCCGGAGGTTACAACAGCGGTCACCTTGAGGCCCCCCGCGATCCGCTCGCCGAGGGCGGCGATAGCGAAGTCGGTAGTCGTGCCTGTCCCGAGACCGACCAGCATCCGATCCTCAACTTCGGCGACCGCGGCGCGTGCCGCCGCTCGTTTGCGTTCGACGGCAATGTCCCGATCCGACGGTCTGTGCTCCATCTCATCGCTCCATCGACTTTTTCCCGCTGTTGCTCCGATGGGAATTCGCCGAAAGTCGTTCTTTCGCTGAGGAGCTTCCTGCGAGGCTGCCTGCAAGGGCCCCTCCACCCGGCGGGGTTTGGGTGGAGGGGCGGCGCGGCGTTGGGGGGCGGCCGCGCATTCTTGCCACGCGAGGCTAGCGAGCGACGACAAGGCTGCCACGCATCGTCGGATGGTACCGGCAAAAAAACGCTATCGTTCCGGGTCTGGAGACCACGACGCTGGCCGAGCTGCCGGGAGGCAACTCCACGTCGAAGCTGCCATCCCGAGCGGTCGCCGTGTGAGCCACGATGTCTTGGTTGATCCAGACGATCATGTCGCCTGCCTTGATGTTCGGCGGAACGGCGCCGAAGCGCATTTTCGCGATGATGATTGTGTGCGTCGATGGCCGTGCGGCGTTGCTCGCCTCGGCGATCAGCGGGAAGCCGGCCAGCATCGCGACAGCACCGATCATCTCTCGTCTGATCACGGTCGGGCTCAGCGAAGCTGCTTCAGAAGCATCTCGGCGTGTTTCTGATGCTCCGTGAACAACGTGAGGCCTGACTCGAGCAGCGATTTGAGTTCGGGATTCTTCGCGTCGGGAATGAGAGTGTCGCGAAGCGCCTTGTTCACTTCGCCATGATAGGCGACTTCGTTCTGCAGATAGGCGTGATCGAAGGCCGCCCCCTTGAGCGAGCTGAGCCGCTGATGCGCCTTGCTCGCCTCGGCGGTGAGCGCCGCACTGGTCGGGTTGGCCTGCGGCGTAACGTGAAGCCGATGCACGAGCGCCAGCGCCTGCTTGTTCACCGAGGTGTGATCCCGCACCATGGTCTCCGCGAAGGCGCGCACGTCGGGTTTGCGGGAGATCTTGAGCGCCTGCTGACCCGCGTCTACGTCGATCTGGTCGGCGGTATAGGCGATGTGAGCGATCTGCGCATCGTTGATCGCGGCGTCCTTGGCCATTGCCGGGGCCGAAACCGAGAGAAGCGTCGCGGCGCAAAGCGCACCTATCTTACTGACCATCATGGGGACTCCTGTGCAGGATTTCGGCGGCGGCAGAGCCTTCGCCATGCCCATTTGATGCCGTGGAATCGGCACGGTTCCCCTTTTTTACGCAAGGTTCATCAATCGGACGTTGCGTTCGCGGTCGACAAGACGACGGCGGCTCGCAGGCCGTTTCGGATCGCGTCGATCATGTCATCTTCGACTTTTGTGGAATGGACGAGCGAGGCGGAGTACGAAAACGTGGGACTGTCGGGCACCGGCACAACCTGCCCATCGTCTACATAACGCTTCACGAATTCTGCACGAAAGTAGCCGCTCCCTCCGGCCTCAATGATGTAATCCAACGCAAGAGGCCCGTGGCTGATCGAAACCATCGGTGAGGGCTCGTCGGGAAACGCGGCGCGGTAACTGGAATGAAAGTCGTCGCCCCAGAATACGCC
>DATJHD010000155.1:0-6239 GCA_035494275.1 Croceibacterium sp. | reverse complement strand
GACACGCGCCTGATGCAATTGCTCGATGACGGATACGAGCTGCTGCCCGAACCGGAGGTGCGCGAGGATCCGCTGAAGTTCCGCGACTCCAAGCGCTACACGGACCGGCTGAAGCAGGCGCGGGCGAAGAACCCGCACGAGGACGCCTTCACCGCGGCTGTCGGCACGATCGAGGGCCACAAGGCGGTCGTCGGGGTGCAGGATTTCCTGTTCATGGGCGGCTCGATGGGCCAGGCGGTCGGTTCCGCGTTCGTCGCCGGGGCCGAGCGGGCGCTCGAGGAGAAGTGCGGCTACATCGTCGTCACCGCGGCCGGCGGGGCAAGGATGCAGGAGGGCATCCTCAGCCTGATGCAGATGCCCAAGGCGACGGTGATGACGCGGCGGCTGAAAGAGGCCGGCCTGCCGTACATCGTCGTCCTGACCGACCCGACCACCGGCGGCGTCACCGCCAGCTACGCGATGCTCGGCGATGTGCACATTGCCGAGCCGGGCGCGCTGATCGGGTTCGCCGGGCAGCGCGTGATCCAGGAAACGATTCGCGAGAAGCTGCCGGAAGGCTTCCAGCGCGCCGAATATCTCCACGAGCACGGCATGGTCGACATGGTCGTCCCGCGCAGCGAGCTGCGGCCGATGCTGGCGAAGCTGCTCGGTTACATGAGCCAAGCGGAGGCCGCGTGACGAGAACGTTCCTCTCCCCCAGGGGGAGCGGGGCGAGCCGCCGGCTGACGGACGGGCATCGGCCGCTGCCCCTGTGCTCGCGGCCTGGCCCCTGCGACTATGCGACGCCTGGTCACACTTCCCGGCCCGGGGAGAATTTGTGAAAGACTTCGCCGCTTCCGATGATCCGCGCGTCCAGGCGCAGCTCGACCGCCTGTCGAAGCTGTCGCTCCCGCAAGGTCGCCTCGGGCTCGACACGATCCGCGCGTTGCTGGGCCGGTTGGGCGACCCCCAGAAGCGTTTGCCGCCGACTTTCCACGTCGCCGGCACGAACGGCAAAGGCTCGACGTGTGCCTACTTGCGGGCGATGCTGGAAGCGCAAGCGCTCAAGGTCCACGTCGCCATCAAGCCGCACCTCGTGCGCTACAACGAGCGCATCCGGATCGCCGGCGAGCTGATCACCGACGAGTTGCTTGCGACGCTTCTGGGTGAAGTCCTCGACGCCAGCGAGGGCCTCGATCCGAGCTTTTTCGAGATTACCACGGCGGCCACATTCCTGGCCTTCGCGCGCAACCCGGCCGACGCGTGCATTATCGAGGTCGGCCTCGGCGGCCGCTTCGATGCGACCAATGTGCTCGAGCATCCTGCGTGCTGCGGCATCGCCACGCTCGGCATCGACCACGAGGCCTTCCTCCTGGTACCGGAGGAAGGCGCGCCCGAGGCCCCGCTTTGCCGTATTGCGTTCGAAAAGGCCGGCATTGCCCGTCCCGGCTCACCGTTGGTCACGCAGGCCTACCCTAAGGACGTGGAGCTGGAAATCGAGCGCCGCGCCGGGCTTGCGGGAGCACCGCTGCACATGCGCGGGCGCAACTGGTGGGCCGACGTGGGCGAGGCGATCGAATACCGCGACCGCTTCGGCGAGCTGACGTTGCCGTTGCCATCCCTCCCCGGCCGCCACCAGGGCGACAACGCGGCGCTCGCCGTGGCCATGCTGCGGCACCAGGACTATGTCACGGCGCCTGTCGAAGCGATGGCGGCGGGCCTGCGCTCGGCGAGGTGGCCGGCGCGCCTGCAATTGCTCGGCTCAGGGCCCCTGACGGCCCTTGCCCGGGGTCACGCGGTGTGGCTCGATGGTGGGCATAACGCCGACGCGGGCCAGGCGATCGGCCGCCATTTCACCGGCCAGAAACTGCACCTCGTCATCGGCATGCTCGCCAACCGTCACCCCGAGGCGATCATCGGACCGCTCGAGGATCGCTTGCTCAGCGTGACGGCCGTTCCCATCGAGGGAAGTGACAGCCACGGCGGCCTCGCCTACGGCCCACGCGCGCGTTGGGCCGCCAGCCTGGAGGAAGCGCTCGGCTCCTTGCCGGCGGACGGCAGTCCCGTGCTGATCGCAGGGTCGCTCTATCTTGCCGGAAAGGCGCTCAAGGCCAACGGCGAGCTCCCGGACTAGGCTCAGCTCCCCGGGTTGAACGTCCCGGCGACCCATTCCTTGGCCGCGGTCTGCAACCCCATCGCCTCTTCCCGGACCACCGACGGCGCCTGTTGCCGCGTTTGCACGAGGACCGTCAACGGTAGCGGGCGGTCGAACTGGAAGCCGATATGGTCGTCCTCGCGCCACGCGGGCGTGCCGAAGGATTCGAACTGCAGCCAGGTCAGCACGCCCTGCCTCATGAGCTCGGGCTGGCTGAGGATGAGATGCGCGCCGCCTTGCGAAAGATCGATGAGGCGGACTTGCTGGCGGCCCTCCAGCGTCTCCAGCCGGGCGGCAATGCCCAGCCGGAGCCGCGCAAAGGCCCTTCGCGGAGCCTGACCGTCTGTGGCAGGCAAAACCGTCATGGCTCGAATCCTAGGCACCGCGGCTTAGCGGAGGCTTAGGGGACAGCCCCAATATCCGGTTAACGGCAGTTAACCTTATGAAGTAACGGCCGGAATCGGCGCACTTCGCGCCTCGCGCGTGGCCCGTGCCCATTCGAGGAGCACGAACACGGTCGAGACGAGCGCCGTGACGGCGGTCCAGCGGAACACCGGGGCGTAGCCGTATGTGTCGAACGCCTCTCCCACGGCTCCGCGGCCCAGGGTGCCGACCAGCGACAGCAGCGAGCCGAGCAAGGCGTACTGAATGGCGCCGTACTTCTTGCTGACGATGCTGGTGACGTAAGCGACGAACGCCGTGAGGGCGAGGCCGATCGTGATGTTCTCGTAGCAGATCGCGAGCAGCAGGCGCATCATTCGCTCGTCGCTGCCGAAAGCCTGCGCGAGCGCATCGAGCCGCAGCAAGTGAGCGAAAGCGTCGATCATCGGCGCACCGTCGGCGAGGTCGGCGTAAAGGAAGTTGCCCAGCGGCGGCAGAACGGCGCCGAGCAGGATCGTCGGGAAACGGCCGATCTTCGCGAACAGGTAGCCGCCGAGGCTGATCCCCAGCATCGTCATGATGATGCCGAATATCTTCGAGGCGAAGGCAACCTCGTCCTTCGTGTAATGCATGTATTCGAGGTAGAACGGGTACGCGAAGCTCGCCCAGATGTTGTAGCAGATCGCGTAGGTCAGGATGAACCCGATCGCGGCGAGCACGCCCCAGCCCATACGCTTCACGAGGTCGGCCAGCGGATCGACCAGCGCAGAGTAGAGGTGGTTCATGACTGTCCGCCCCGGACCATGCGCGGGATCGGGGGCGGTCAGCACCTTGTCCGCTCGCTTGGCCAGCTGGTTCGCCACTGTCGAGACAGCCAGCGGAACGAACACCGTCGCAACGATGATCAGCACGCCCCAGGTCTTGGTGAAATCGGCGACCGAGGGAGCCTCGCCACCTGGTGCAGCCGGCGTCAACATCGTCGCCGCGAACGTGACCAGCCGCACAATGGCCCACGCCCAGCTGGCGCCGACGATGGCGAGGAGGACCGCGCGCACCCCCGGCTTGAGCGCCCCCGGCTCCGCCAGCGCGCCGTAGAGCGACTGGCGCTCGGGCCGGGGGCTGTCGGGCGCGGTGAGCGTCACGAGCAGCAACGCGACGAAGATGCCGCCCATGATCAGGTAAACGTTGGCCCAGCTCATCCGCGCCGCCAGCACCAGCGCCACCGCGCCCCCGACGATGGACGCCGTGCGGTATCCGAACTGGACGAGCGCGGCGAGGATCTCGACCGTGACTTCCTCGTCCGCCTGGTCAATACGCCAGCCGTTGATGGCGATGTCGTGGCTTGAGGATGCAATCGCCGCGACGAAGGCAATGAGCACGAAATTGCCGATGTGCGTCGCCGGATCGGTCAGGGCGAGCAGCGCCATGCAGGCGGCGATGATCGCCTGGCCGAGCGCGATCCAGCTCTTGCGCCGCCCGAGGCGCTCGAGAAGCGGCAGTTGGAGCCGGTCGACGACGGGCGACCACAGGAACTGGAAGGAATAGGCCAGGCCAATCCACGAGAAGATGCCGATGGTGGCGAGCGATACGCCGACCTCGCCGAGCCACGCCGTCAGGGTGCCGACGAGCAACGAGAACGGCAGGCCGGAGGAAAAGCCGAATGCCAGCATGGTCGCCGAGCGGCGATTCCTGAGCGCCACGCCGAGCAAGCGCAGTCCTTTGGGACGGGCGGCCTTGGGGTTGGCGTGTTGCGCTGTCGATGCCATGCCTTCGCGTCTCCCTCGTTGGCCACACTAGCGGCGTTGCGCGGCGAAGCTAGGGGCCTGAGCGCTTGCTCCACCGCCTGGCTTTGACCGCGACCGCTTCGCCGCTATGGCGCTGCCATGCCCGAAAGCCCCCGACCCGAAGGTGAACGGATCGCCAAGCTGCTCGCCCGCGCAGGTGTCGCCAGCCGCCGCGAGGTCGAGCGAATGATCGCGGACGGACGTGTCGCGGTTGACGGTAGGGCGCTCGACACGCCTGCAACCATCGTGCCGGACCTCAGGGGCGTCACGGTGGACGGCAAGCCGGTCGCCAGGACCGAGCGCACTCGCCTGTTCCGGTTCCACAAGCCTGCCGGATTGCTGACCGCCGAGCGCGATCCGGCCGGGCGCCCGACGATCTATGCTGCGCTTCGCAACGCCCTGCCGGTGGACACGCCACGGCTGATGCCGGTCGGCCGGCTCGACCTCAACACCGAGGGCCTGCTGTTGCTGACCAACGACGGCGGGCTCAAACGCGAGATGGAATTGCCGGCGAACGCCGTTCCGCGCACCTATCGCGCACGCGCCTTCGGCGACGTCAGCCAGGCCCAGCTCGAGGACCTCATAGAGGGCGTGACGATCGACGGGGTTCGCTACGGCCGCATCGATGCCAATCTCGAGCGCCGTACCGGCCGCAACCAATGGATCGAGATGACCCTGACCGAGGGGAAAAATCGCGAAGTTCGCCGCGTCCTCGAGCGCCTCGGGCTGAAGGTCAGCCGGCTGATGCGCACCGCCTATGGCCCGTTCGTCCTCGGCGACCTTCCCCGCGGCGCCGCCGAGGAAGTGAAGAAGCACGAGCTGGAGCGGTTCGCCAGCGGCCTGCGCAAGGGCGGGCGTCGGTGAGGATCATCGCCGGTGAGTGGCGCCACCGCCTGCTCAAGGTCCCGCCCGGCGGGGCCACGCGGCCGACGGCGGACCGCACGCGCGAGACGCTGTTCAACATGCTGGCGAGTCGGCTCGGCAGCTTTGAGGGGCTCAAGGTCGCCGACCTGTTCGCCGGCTCCGGCGCGCTCGGCCTCGAAGCGCTCTCGCGCGGCGCGGCGCATTGCCTGTTCGTGGAGCTTGACGCTGCCGCCGTCCGCGCTCTGAGGGCGAATATCGCGGCCTTGCGAACGCAGGCACGTTGTTCCGTGCAGGCCGGGTCGGTCCTCGCACTGGGTCCGGCAAAGCCGCCCTACGACCTTCTCCTTCTCGACCCGCCCTACCACAGCGGAGAGGGCGCCGTGGCGCTCGAGCGCCTGGCGCGCCTTGGATGGATCGGCGAAGTCACCTGGGTTGCGCTGGAGACCGCAGCCGACGAGCCGCCGAAAGTGAAAGCCCTGCAGACCGAAGCGGAACGCATTGTGGGCTCGGCTCGTCTTACGCTCATGCGCACCAGCCGCTGAGCCGCTCGCGGCCTTGCTTCGCCGGCCTATGTTCCCTAGTTGTTCACCGTGAGCGACAACCCTGTTCCCACCTCCGCGGACGCGGCTCCCGAGTGGCTCGAGGGGCTCAATCCGCCGCAGAGGGAGGCTGTGCTCACCACGGAAGGGCCGGTGCTGATGCTCGCCGGCGCGGGCACCGGCAAGACCGCGGCGCTGACCGCCCGTCTCGGCCACCTGATCCGCTCCCGCCTCGCCTGGCCGAGCGAAATCCTGTGCGTCACCTTCACCAACAGGGCCGCGCGCGAGATGCGCCACCGCGTCGGGCAGCTGATCGGCGAGGCGGTCGAGGGGATGCCGTGGCTCGGCACGTTCCATTCGATCTGCGCGCGAATGCTGCGCCGCCACGCCGAGCTTGTCGGCCTGCAGTCGAACTACACGATCATCGACACCGACGACCAGTTGCGCCTCTTGAAGCAACTCATCACCGAGAGCGATCTCGACGAGAAGCGCTGGCCCGCCCGCCAGCTCGCCGTCCTCATCGACCGCTGGAAGAAC
>DATJHD010000154.1:0-4072 GCA_035494275.1 Croceibacterium sp. | reverse complement strand
CGCGTTCCGCCGCTTCGGCTTTGTGCAAAGCTCGGTCGTCACCCGCTGGCCGGAGATCGTCGGCGTGCGCCATGCGCAAGTGTGCATGCCGGAAGCGATCCGCTTTCCGCCGGGCGAGAAGAGCGACGGCATCCTCCAGCTCGTCGTGCTGCCGGCGCACGCGCCGCTGCTCCAGCACGTGATCCCGGAAATCATCGAGCGGGTGAACCGCTTCTTCGGATACAAGGCAGTCGCGCGGATCAAGCTGCGGCAAGGCGCGGTTAAGCCGCCGCATGCTGAGGAGCGGCCGAGGGCCCAAGGTGGTTTGGGGCCGTCGCTCAAGCCGATCCCCATGGAATTGGGGGACTCCTTGCGCGATATCGGCGATCCCGAGCTGCGCACGGTGCTCGAATCGCTCGCCCGCAGCCTCGGGACCGGTCAGGAGGACGAACAGGGATGAAAAGACTTGCCTTTGCCGCAGCGCTGCTCGCGGCCGCGCCGCTGGCGATCGGCGCGACGGCGCACAACAACTGGCTGACCACCACCGCCGTGACGTCCGGCGGTCACCGGATGGGCAACCCGAACGCGCCGACCAAGCTGATCGAGTTCGTCAGCTACACCTGCCCGCACTGCGGCCACTTCTTCAAGGAAGCCGACGGGCCGATCAAGATCACGCTGGTTCAGCCCGGCAAGGGCTCGGTCGAGATTCGCCACATCATCCGCGACCCGGTCGATTACACCGCCGTGGTGCTGGCCGAGTGCGGGGATCCGAAGAAGTTCTTCGGCAACCACGACATGTTCTTCGCCCAACAGGAGAAGTGGGTCGGCAAGATCGAGGGCGCCAGCAAGGCCCAGCAGCAACGCTGGTACGCCGGAGCCATCCCGCAGCGCATGCGGGCGATCGCCGAAGATGCCGGCTTCTACGACATGATGGAAACCCGCGGCTACTCGCGGGTCCAGGTCGATCGCTGCATCAACGACACCAAGCGGGTCGAGGCCTTGCTCAAGGCTTCGCAAGGAAACGTCGACACGTACGATGTTCACAGCACGCCGAGCTTCGTCCTGAACGGCAAGACGCTCGACATCCATAGCTGGGACGAGCTGCAGAAGGTGCTGGGGGGCAGCGCGACCTAGCGACAACTCTGTGCAAAAGCCCGCCCGGCTCGGTTAACGCGATTTGACCGCCGCGCACGCTTCGCTAGCGTCTCTTCTTTGGCACTTCCTACGGGACAACGAACATGACCGTGCTAAGCCGCGTTACCCTTGCCGCCCTCGCCGCCCCGCTCGCGCTGGCGCTCGTCGGCAGCGGATCGAAGACCGAAGGCTCGAGCGCGGCGCCGACCGGCGGCCCGGTCGCCGCCGTGCAGGCCCCTGCCGGGCAGATGTGGTCGGACGTCGTTGCGGCGACGCCGGAAGGCGGAATGCGGATGGGCAATCCCGATGCCAAGCTGAAGCTCGTCGAGTACGGCTCGCTCTCCTGCCCGCACTGCGCCAAGCTGGCCAACGACGGGATGAAGACACTGGTCGACAAGTATGTGAACAGCGGTCGCGTCAGCTACGAGTTCCGCAGCTATATCATCCACGGCACCATCGACGTCGCGCTGACGATGCTGGCCCAATGCGGCGACAAGTCGACCTTCTTCCCGATGCTCGAGCAGCTCTATTCCACGCAGGATCAGTGGATCGCCCGCGCCGAGCAGGGCAATGCCCAGGCGCAGGCGGCGGCCAGCCTGCCGCCCGAGCAGCGCTTCCCCGCCCTCGCCGATGCTTTCGGCCTGACTGACTGGTTCGCCGCCCGCGGCATCTCGCGAGATCAGGCGCACGCCTGCCTGGCGAAGCCGGACGTCGCCTCGGCCATCGCGAAGCGAACCCAGGACTGGTACCAGAACCAGGGCATCGACTCGACCCCGACGCTCTATCTCAACGGCCAGAAACTCGTGAACGTCGCCGAGTGGGAGCAGCTCGAGCCCGCGCTGCAGAACGCCGGGGCGAGATAGCGCCCGGGCGGGGGTCGGCAGTCATGCTCTTCCGCAAGCTCCGGCTGTCAGGCTTCAAGAGCTTCGTCGAGCCTGCCGAGCTGCGCATCGAGCCGGGCCTCACCGGCGTGGTCGGCCCCAACGGCTGCGGCAAGTCCAACCTGCTCGAGGCGATCCGCTGGGTGATGGGCGAGAATTCGCCCAAATCGTTGCGCTCGGGCGGGATGGACGACGTGATCTTCGCCGGTACCTCGCAACGCCCGCCGCGCGATTTTGCCGAAGTCGTGCTGCACGCCAGCGGCGACAAGGGCGAGGAACTCGAGGTCGTCCGCCGGATCGAGCGTGGCGCCGGCAGCGCCTATCGCGTCAACGGTCGCGACGTGCGGGCGAAGGACGTCGCGCTGGTGTTCGCGGACGCAGCGACCGGCGCACACTCTCCCGCCCTCGTCAGCCAGGGCAAGATCGCCGCGGTCATCGCCGCCAAGCCCGACGAGCGGCGGATGATGCTCGAGGAGGCGGCAGGCATCGCCGGCCTTCACGTCCGCCGGCGCGATGCCGAAAGCAAGCTCAGGCAGACCGAAGCCAATCTCGCCCGCCTCGAGGACCTGATGGCCGGTCTGGACAGCCAGATCGCCTCTTTGCGGCGCCAGGCCAAGCAGGCCGAGCGGTACAAGGCCTTGTCCGACCAGATCCGCCTCGCCGAAGCCCGCCTGCTGTTCGCGCGCTGGCGGGACGCCGCGGCCGCGGCCGATGCGGCCCGCGAGCAGGCTCATTCGGCCGAGGCACGCGTCGAGCAGGCCAAGACGGCGGCGGACACGGCGCAGAAAGCGCAGGCGGCGCTGGCCGAAAAGCTCACCCGAGCGCGCGACGAGCTCGCCGACCGGCGCGATGACGCCAGCGCCCACGGCCACCGGATGGCGGCGCTCACCCACCAGCTCGAAGCCGCCGAACAGCGCCTTGCCGACCTCGATCGGCAGAAGGCGCAGCTCGAAGCGGACCGCGGCGATGCCGATCGCCTGACGGGCGATGCCGCGCAGGCGATCAGGAAACTGCGGGCGGAGATCGAGGCAGGCGAACGGGCCCTCGCGATCGAAGAATCACGCCGCCCCGAGCTTGCTGCCCGCGCGCAGGACGCGGAGCGCGCCGCCCGCGCGGCCGAGCTGGCGCTCGCCAAGGCAACCGCCGATCACGCCGGCATCGAAGCCGAATGGCGGGTCGTCGAAGCCGAGCTCTCGCAGGCGCTCGCGCGGCTCGAGCGCATCGCCGGCGAAGCCCGCCGCCATGAGGACGCTCGCCTCGCCCTGTCGGAGCAGGGCGATCTTGAGGAGGCGCTGGCGCTGGCGAAAGCTGCCGCAGCGGACGCGGCCGCCGCGCTGACCCGCAAGCGCGCCGATCTCGAAGCCATGCAGGCGCGCAAGGAGATGCTCGCCGAACAGCGCGACGACGCGGCGAGCGCGCTTGCCGCCGCGCGCGCCGAGCTGGCCGGCGTCGAGCGCGAATACGGCGCCCTCGCCCGGGATCGGGAGGCGCGCGCGCGGCAAGCGGCGAACCGGCACGGGCTGCCCGCCGCGCTCGACAAGGTTTCCGCCGAGAAAGGCTACGAGCGGGCGCTGGCGGCGGTGCTGGGGCGGGACGCGAGGGCGCCTCTGGGAACGCCCGAAGACGGCGCGGAAGGTCGCTTCTGGACCGGCTCCGACGCCCCTTCGAAGGTCGCCGACAGCCTCGCCGATCACGTTCCGCATTGCCCCCCGCAACTCAAGGCGCGCCTCGCGCTGGTCCACGTGGCCGACGAGGACGACGGGCGCGCACTCAAGCCCGGCGAATGGCTGGTCACCAGGGCCGGGGGCTTGCGGCGGTGGGATGGCTTCATCGCGCGCGGCGAAGGGGCGGCCGAAGCGGCGCGGCTCGAGGCGGAAAACCGTTTCGGCGAGCTCGAACAGAGACTCCCCGCGCTTCGGCAGGCGTCGATGGATGCGGACGCGGCGCACGCCTCAGCGCAGGAAGCGCTGTCGGCCGTGCAGCGGGGGCTGGTCGCGGCCGAACGCGAAGTGGCGCATGCCTCGGAGGCGGAGCGCCAGGCGTGGCGGGCCGTCGACCAGGCCGAAGCGGCGCGCGAG
>DATJHD010000153.1:0-16109 GCA_035494275.1 Croceibacterium sp. | reverse complement strand
TTCGGCGGCGGCGCCTACGGCATCGATTCCGCCAGCCGCAAGTTCTTCAGCCACCCCGCCGACCACTTGAGCAACGCCGAAGCGGCGATCATCGCCGGCATGGTCAAGGCGCCGAGCCGCTATTCGCCGACGGCCGATGTCGACGCCGCGGTCGATCGCGCCAACGTCGTGCTCGGCCTGATGCACGAACAGGGGATGATCTCCGCCGAGGAGGCATCGGTCGACCCCGGCACGGTCCACCTCAAGCCCGAGGAAGGGCAGAACTCGGTTCGCTACTTCACCGACTGGGCGCTGCCGCAGCTCGACCTGCTGCTGCCCGACAACGACAGCAACACGCCGATCGAGGTGTGGACCACGATCGACCTCGGCATGCAGAAGGCGGCGACCGAGGCCGTCCAGAACAACGTTCCCAAGGGAGCGCAAGGCGCGCTCGTCAGCATGGACAGCGACGGCGCCATCCTGGCGATGGTCGGCGGGACCGACTACGTCAAGACGAACTACAACCGCGCGACCGAGGCGGTGCGCCAGCCGGGCTCCGCGTGGAAGCTGTTCGTCTATCTCGCCGCCCTCGAGGCCGGCTACACCCCCGATGACCGCGTGAAGGACGAGCCGGTCACGATCAACGGCTGGAGCCCGCATAACTCCGAAGGCGGCTATGCCGGCGAAATCGACGTGCGCACCGCGTTCGCCTATTCGAAGAACACCGTCGCGGCCGCGCTCGGCAACCAGGTCGGCTTCGGCACGGTCGCCTCGATGGCGCGGCGCTTCGGCATCACAACGCCGATCTCGACTTATCCCTCGATGGTTCTCGGGACATCGGACGTTCGCGTGCTCGACATGACCCGCGCTTTCGCCGAGATCTCCAACAAGGGCCAGTCGGTCGAGCCCTACGGCATCATCAAGGTGACGACGAGCGACGGCGAGGTCATCTACCAGCACCAGCCGGCGCGCGCGTCGCCGCTCGTCGCCGACTACGTCGCCGCCGGCATGACCGATCTCCTGCAGACGGCCGTCAACACCGGTACCGGGCGGGCGGCGCAGATCGGCCGCCCCGTCGCCGGCAAGACCGGAACGACGAGTTCGAACAAGGACGGCTGGTTCCTCGGTTTCTCGAGCGGGATCACCACCGGCGTGTGGTTCGGACGCGACGACGCGAAGGCCGTCGGCGGGCTGTGGGGCGGCACGTCGCCGGCGCGCGCCTTCGCCGAGTACATGCGCTACGCGGTGAAGGACCGCCCGATCGAGCCGTTCGACACCCAGGTGCAACTGCCGCAGTGGCAGCTCGAGCCCGACGACGAGTACATCCAGGGCAACCCCGAGGACTATTACAACTACGACGAGAACGGCAACCTGGTCCCCCCGCCCGGTCCCGATCTGCCGCGCGGCAACCTGCTGCCGCCCGACGGAGCGACCGAGCCCGAGCGGCGCCAGCAACCAGAAGGGCAGGCGAATCCCGGAGCCGCGCCACCGGCGGCCAGCGAGGACTTCCTCAATCGCGCGACCGGGCGGGGCGATTCCTCGAACCCCCCGCGCGTGCGGCGCATCGGCCCGACGACGGCCCCGAACGCGAGCCCGACGTCGCTCCCGCGGGTGGTGCAACCCCCGTCGCAGCCATAGGAAAAGCCCCCGCCGAGAGGGCGGGGGCTTGCTTCTGTCGCCCCTTGCCGGCGACCCGCGGCGAATCGATCAGCGCAGGCGAACCGGCACGGTCAGGGCCGGGCCGCCGCGCGCCTGCACGCGCAGCAGCAGCGCCGTGCGGCCCGACGCCTGGGCCGAGCGAACGACGGCCTCGAGCTGCTCGACCGTGGTCACAGCCTGGCCGTTGGCCGAGAGGATGACGACACCGCGGTCGAGACCGCTCTGCGCGGCGTCCGAGCTCGGGTCGACGTTGGTCACGACGAGGCCCCGCGTGCCCTGGTCGAGGCCGAGCTGGCTGGCGATGGTCGGCGTGAGCGGGATCGCGCTGATGCCGAGCGACTTCTCGAGGATGCCGCTGGCGGTCGGTCCTTTCGGAACCGCCTGGCCCTGGTTGTTGGCGCTGAACGACTGCTGCGCCAGCTGGTCGTCGCTCGGCCGGCGCGCCACGGTGGCGGTGACGGATATCTTCTTGCCGTCGCGCAGCACGGTGAGCGGCACGCGCGTGCCCGGCGTGAGGTTGGCGACGAGGTAGGACAGCGACTGGTCGGGGCTGACATCCTTGCCGTCGACGGCGAGGACCACGTCACCGACCTTGAGCCCCGCCTTGTCGGCCGGCCCGCCGGGCTCGACCGACTGGATGAACTCGCCGCGGTTGTTGGCGATGCCGAGCGCGGCGGCGAATTCCTCGTTGATCGGCTGGATGCGCACGCCGAGGTAACCGCGAACGATCGCCTCGCCCTTGATGAGCTTGCCGACGATCGGGGCGGCCGTCTCCGACGGGATGGCAAAGCCGATGCCGACGCTGCCACCGGTCGGCGAGTAGATCGCGTTGTTGATGCCGATGACATTGCCCTTCATGTCGAACAGCGGCCCGCCCGAGTTGCCGCGGTTGATGCTGGCGTCGGTCTGGATGTAGCGGTCGTAGGCGCCGCCGCCGACGCCGCGATAGACCGCCGAGACGATGCCCGACGTGACCGAGGTGCCGAGGCCGAACGGATCGCCGATGGCGATGACCCAGTCGCCGACGCGCGCCGTCCTGGAATCGCCGAACTTGACGAACGGGAACGACCTGCGCCCGTTGATCTTGAGCACCGCGAGATCCGACTGGGCGTCGTCGCCGACGATGGTCGCCGGGTATTCGGTTCCGTCCGCCGTGGTGACCTTGATCTCCTCGACCTTGCCGCCGTTCTCGGCGGTGATCACGTGATGATTGGTGACGATGTAGCCGTCGGCCGAGATGAAGAATCCCGAGCCGAGGGACTGCGCCTCGCGCGAGACCGGCTGGCCGCCGTTGCCGCCCTGGCCGAACAGATCCTCGAACGGGGTCCCGGCGAAGGGATTGGCGGTGTTGACCGTGATCTTCTGCCGGGTCGAGATGTTGACCACCGCCGGCTGGAGCTGGGCCGTCAGGTCGGCAAAGCTCGCCGGGGCGCCGGCCCGCGGCACTACCTTCGCTATCTCGGAGTTGTCGTTTTGCGCCACTTGCGCACCGGCGGGATGTCCGGTGACGAGCGTCAAGGCTGCTCCGCCGAGCAGCAGGGCCGAGGTGATGGCATAGGAATAGCGCACAGGCTTCACGTCCTCTTTTTCCTCTCTTGCGCGGGCGCCGCGGCGCCCCTTCTTGAAGTGTGGTCGCGTTTCACGCTTGCAAGGCTGAACGCGGCTTTAATGTTGGCCGCGGAACTGCTTGAGATATTCGTTATCCGGCGAAAGGATTACCTGGCTCGACCCAGTGCCCTGGGTGAAGGTCGTGTCGTAGCTCTGCATCGCCCGGTAGAAGTCGTAGAAGTCCGGATCCTGGTTATAGGCCTCGGCGTAGATCTTCGCCGCCTGGGCATCGGCCTCGGCGCGGATGATCTGGGCGTTCTTCTGGCCTTGCGCGCGGATCGTCGCCGCCTCCTGCTGGCGCGCGGTCTTCATGCGATTGAAGGCGGAATCGAGCGGCGTGCCGTCGGGCAGGTCGGCGCGCTTGATGCGCACGTCGATCACCTGCACGCCGTACTCGCGCGCCTGGGTGTCGAGCAGCTTGCGAATGTTCTGCATCGTCGTGCCGCGCTCCGCCGTCAGCAGCGAAGCGAAGCTGCGGCGGCCCAGTTCCTGGCGAACCACGGACGACAGGATCGGCGACAGCTGCGATTCGACGTTGTCGACCGTTCCGGCGCTCTCCACCAGCTTCACCGGATCGATGACCCGATAGCGCGCGTAGGCATCGACGTTCAGGCGCAGCTGGTCGGTCGACAGCACCTGCTGGGGCTGCATGTCGAGCGAAAGCACGCGCTTGTCGACGTAGACCACCTGGTCGATGAAGGGGATCCGCCACCAGATTCCGGCGCCGGTCTTGCCGAACGGCTGGTTGGGCTTGAACTTGTTGACCACCTGGATCGGATCGCCGGTGCGGACGATCACCGCCTGCTGGGTCTCGGGAACGACGATCACGGTCGAGAACAGCGCCACCAGCGCGATCGCGACGGCGATGATGCTCATGCGGTGATTTTGCCAGATGGCTTCCACGTTATTGCCCCTGGCCCTGGCCGGCCGCGCCCGCATCCCCCGGCCGCGGTTTGATCTGCGGCAGCGGCAGGTACGAATTGACGCCCGGCGCCTCGACGATGACCTTGTCCGTCTTGCTCAGCACCCGCTCCATCGTCTCGTAATACATGCGCCGTCGCGTGACCTCGGGGGCAAGCCTGTACTGCGCGTAGACCTTGTCGAACGACGTCGCGTCACCCTGCGCGCGGGCGAGCACCTGCTGGGCGATCGCCTCGGCCTGGTTGACGGTGCTCTCGGCGTCCTGCTGGGCGGCGGAAACATCCTTGAACGCGTCCTCGACCTCGGCCGGGGGGTCGGTCTTCTTGATCTGCACGCCCTGGATGGCGATTCCCGAGCGATAGGCGTCGAGGACGTCCTGCATCCGCGTCTTCACCGCGTTCTCCGTGTCGGCCCGCCCCGCGCCCGAAAAGATCGAATTGAGCGATTCTTCCGCCACCGAGGAGCGCATCGCCGCTTCGGCCACCTGGATCACGGTGTCCTCGGGATTGAGCAGCTGGAAGCGGAAGAGCTTCAGGTCCTTGATGTTCCAGCGCACGACGTAGCTCAGATCGACAAGGTTCTGGTCGCCGGTGAGCATCAGCCGCTGGTCGCTGCCTTGCGGGATCTGCTCGATGCGAAACTCGCTGACATTCTCGATGTCGACGTGCTGGAATGGCCACGGAAACGTGTAGTTGAGTCCGGGCGACAACGTCCGGGTGTACTTGCCGAACGTGGTGACGATGCCCTCCTCCTTGGGGCCGACCTGGTGGATCGAGGTAAGGCCGAGCCACAAGAGCACGAGCGCGGCGAGGGCGATGGCGAACCAGCTGAACCCGCCGGGCGCCTGCGGCAGGTGAATGCCGCCGCCGCCGTCACGGCGCGGCCCGTCGGGGCGGCGGTGGCGAAAGATGTCCTCGATGCTGGCGGAGCGCCGCCGGCGCTCCTCGTCGCCGCCGCTGCCGGGCAGCCACGGGTTGCGCGGCCCCTTGGGCTGATCGTCCGCGGCCGGCTTCTCGCCGCCGCCGTCATCGTCGTCGCCGCTCGAGGGCCCTTTGCCCCAGGGGCTGCGCTTTCCGGCCATCGCCAGCGCGATCCTCTCGATCAACCCGCCCAGTCGTTCCATCGGCCCCCTTATAGGTATCGGGGCGCGGAAAAACAGGGGACAGCCCAAGTTTTCGCTGCGCCGCGGCGAGAGGTGCGCTAGCAGGCCCCTCGATGACGGAACAAGAGATCAGGGAAGCCCTGCCGACCGAGGCGGTCGGGCGGGTCAAGGCGGTAACGCTGCGCAACGAAACGGCGACCCTGGTGGTCGACGCCGGGGGGCTTTCCCGGCCGCAAGCCGAAAAGCTTGAACAGGCCATCCAGGCCCGGATCGGCTCGCTCGAAGGCATCGCCACCGTCCGCGTGGCGCTGATGGCCGACAAGGTCACGCGCCGGATCATCGCCGTCGGCTCGGGCAAGGGAGGGGTCGGCAAGTCGACGCTGACGGCCAATCTCGCGGTCGCGCTGGCGCGGATGGGACGCAAGGTCGGCATCGTCGATGCCGATGTCTACGGCCCTTCGCAGCCGATGCTGCTCGACGCCGAGAACCAGCGGCCGCAGGCGCGCGACCAGACGCTGCTGCCGGTCGAAAGCGAGTTCGGTGTCAGGCTCCTCAGCATGGGCCAGCTGGTCGAGCCCGGGCGCGCGATCGCCTGGCGCGGCCCGATGGTCGGCAGCGCGCTCGGGCAGATGATGGAGGCGGACTGGGGCGACAGCGAGCTCCTGCTCGTCGATCTGCCGCCGGGCACGGGCGACGTGCAGCTGACGATGCTACAGCGCTTCCGCCCGGCGGGCGCGGTGATCGTCACCACGCCGCAGGACCTTGCGCTGATCGACGCCACGCGCGCACTCAACCTGTTCAAGCAGGCGGGCGTGCCGATCGTCGGCATCGTCGAGAACATGGCCGGCTACGCTTGCCCGCATTGCGGCGAGGTGTCCGACCCGTTCGGCTCGGGGGGCGCCGAGGCCGCCGCGCGCGCGCTCGGCGAAGACTTCCTCGGCCGCGTGCCGCTGGCGATGGAGATTCGCATCGCCAGCGATGCGGGCCGGCCGCCGGCGGCCGGCGACGCGCCGCAGGGCGAGCCCTTCGCCGCCATCGCCGCGCGACTCGCCGCCTGGCTGGACAAGGAAGGACGCTAGCTGATGCGACTCTCGCGGCGGGGGTTGCTCGTCGGGGGAGCTGTCGGCGGCGGCCTGGTCGTCGCCTGGACGCTGTGGCCGCGCAAGTACGCGCCGCCGCTCCCCGCCGGCCCCGACGAGACCGCCTTCTCGGCGTGGCTCACCATTGCCCGCGACGGGATCGTCACCGTCGCCATACCGCAGCTCGAGATGGGCCAGGGGGTCACGACAGTTCTGGCGCAGATCGTCGCGGTCGAGCTCGGCGCGGACTGGCGCCAGGTCGCGCTCGAGCCGGCCCCCGTCAGCGGGGCCTACGCCAACTTGTCGCTGGCGGCCCGCTGGGCCCCGTTGTGGCGGAGCGGGATTCCCGCGGCGCTCGCCAACGACGAAGGCGACCTTCTGCTCAAGCGCTGGGCGCAGGACGAGGCGTTCACCGCCACCGCCGAGGGCACCAGCCTCGCGGCCTACGAGCAGCCGTGCCGCGAGGCGGCGGCCTCGGCGCGGGCGCTGCTGTGCATGGCCGCCGCGAGCCGCTGGGGCATTCGCTGGGAGGAATGCGACGCGTTCGGCGGCCTCGTCCGGCACAACGATAAATCGCTCTCGTTCGGCGAGCTCGCCGGGGCCGCCGCGAACCACGAGGCGCCGAAGGCGCCGCCGCTGCGGCCGAAGGCGGCGCTGGAGCTGGCCGAGGCGTTTCCCGACCCGGATCAGCTGCAAACGTCATTTCCCCGGCTCGACCTGCCGTCGAAGGTCGACGGAAGCTATCAGTTCGCGGCCGACGTGCGCCTGCCGAACCTGGCCTATGCCGCCATCCGGCATGGCCCGCTCGACGAGGCCGAGCTCGCAGCCTTCGACACAAGAGCGGCTGCCGGCACGCATGGCCTCCTCGCCGTGGTCAAGGGCCGGCGCTGGCTCGCGGCGGTGGCGCAAACCGGGTGGGCGGCCGAGCAGGCGCTCGAGAGGATGGCACCGCGTTTCCGCGTCGCGGGAGCGGTCGACAGCCGCGCGCTCGCGCGCGCCCTCGACAACGGGTTGCGTCATGGAGATGCGCAACGCATCGCCGAGCGCGGCAACGGCGACGAGGCCATGGGCCCACCGACGCTCGCCTTGCGCTACGACATCGCGCCGGCGGTTCACGCCACGATCGAGACCGCGAGCTGCACCGCGCGGCTCGAGAACGGCCGCCTCGAGCTGTGGCTCGCCAGCCAGGCGCCCGAGGAGGCCCGGCGTGCCGCGGCCCGCGCGCTCGGCCTCGGCCTCGACGACGTGGTGCATTACCCGATGCCCGCGGGCGGCAGCTTCGACCGGCGGATCGAGCACGATCACGCGATCGAGGCGGCCTTGATCGCCCGCGAGGCGGGGCGCCCGGTGCAGCTCACCTGGTCGCGCTGGCAGGAGCAGCTGGCGCTGCGCCCGCGCGCGCCGGTGGCGGCGGTGCTGTCGTGCCGGACCAATCCCGACGGTTTTATCGACACGTTCCGTGCGCGACTGGCCGTGCCTCCGTGGGCGCGCGAGTTCGGGCGGCGGCTGTTCGACAACGAAACCGCCTGGGCGGCGATCGAGCATGTCACGGGCGAGGCCGATCCGCTCGCGCTCGAAGGCCTCATGCCGGTCTACGCGATCCCCAACGTCGCCGTCGATCACGTGCCGGTCGCGCTCCCCTTGCCCGCCGGGCGCATGCGCGGCGGGGCGCACGGCTACACGGCGTTCATGGTCGAAAGCTTCATCGACGAGGTCGCCCACCGTTCGGGCCAGGAGCCACTCGCCTATCGCATGTCGATGCTGGGGCAGGACGTGCGCCTCGCCACGTGCCTCCAGCGCGCGGCGCAACTGGGCAACTGGGGAGGCGGCGGCGAAGCGAGCGGCCAGGGCATCGCCTGCCACCGCATGAGCCTCGGCGACGACGGCCCGGAAACCGGCGGCCGGATCGCCGTCGTCGCCACGGCGAGCGGGGGTGCCGGCGGCATCGCGGTGAGCAAGCTCGCCGCAGCGGTCGACATCGGCCGGGTGGTCAACCGCGACATCGCCCTGCAGCAGATCGAGGGGGGGCTCGTCTTCGGCCTCTCGCTGGCGCTCGGGTCGGCGACTCGATACCGGCACGGCCTGCCGACCGCGCAGCGCCTGGCGGCGCTGAGGCTTCCCGCTCTCGCCGCTTGCCCCGAGATCGCCATCGACCTCATTGACAGCGGCGAAGAGCCGTTCGATCCCGGTGAAATCGGGGTGCCGGCCGTCGCTCCGGCAGTGGCGAACGCGGTGTTCTCGGCCAATGGCCTTCGCTTGCGCAGCCTGCCGCTGCTATCGGTCTCCGCGTGACAGGAAGCGATCCGAACCGGCCCGAGGGTCATCCGGACGTGGCGCACGGCTCGGTGGGCCTGCTCCTCGTCAACCTCGGCACGCCCGATGCGCCGGAGCCGCGCGCGGTGAGGCGCTACCTCGCCGAGTTCTTGTCCGATCGCCGGGTGGTCGAGATCCATCCCCTCGCCTGGCAGCCTATCCTGCGCGGCATTGTCCTCAGCACCCGCCCGAAGAAGAGCGCCGAGGCCTATCGCCAGGTGTGGACCGAGGCCGGCTCGCCGCTCGCCGTGATCACCGCCGAGCAGGCCGGCGATCTGCAGGCCCGGCTCGGGGACGGGGTGCGCGTGGCGCACGCCATGCGCTACGGCGCGCCGGGAATCGTCGCCGAGCTGCACAAGCTGGTCGACGAGGGCTGCGAGCGCGTGCTGCTGGCGCCGCTCTATCCGCAGTACTCGGCGGCGACGACCGCCACCGTGTTCGACAAGGCCGCCGACGCGCTCAAGGCGCTGCGCCGTCAGCCGGCGCTGCGGACGCTACCGCCCTACTACGACGAGCCGGCCTACATCGGCGCCCTCGCAAGCGACATTGCGGCCCAGCTCGACCGGCTTGCCTTCGAGCCCGAAGTGCTGCTGCTCAGCTTTCACGGAATGCCCGAGCGGACGCTGCACCTCGGCGATCCGTACCACTGCCACTGCCGCAAGACCGCGCGGCTGCTGGAGGAGGCGCTTGCCCGGCCGGGGCTGCGTTTCGTCACCGCGTTCCAGAGCCGCTTCGGCCGGGCGAAGTGGCTCGAACCGGCAACCGCACAGGTTCTCGCCGACGAGGCATCGAAAGGCACCCGGCGGCTCGCCGTCGCCGCGCCGGGGTTCGCCGCCGATTGCCTCGAGACCCTCGAGGAACTGGCGATCCGCGGGCGCGGGCAGTTTCTTTCCGCCGGCGGCGAGCATTTCGCGGTGCTCTCCTGCCTCAACGCCGGCAAGGCGGGCATGGACATGCTCGAAGCGCTGGTCCGGCGTGAGCTCGCCGGCTGGATCGACTAGAAGTCGATCGCGATCCCGTTCTTCACCCAGTCGCCGTAGCGCGTCGGGCTGAGCTCCTCCTCGGCGCCCTCGGCCGGTTTCGGCTCGGGCGGTGGATCGCTCTTCCAGTGGGCCGGCTTGGTGATGCCCTCGGGCCGCTTGGTCGCGCGCTTCATGATGAAGATGATGGGGCGGCTGGCGCCGCGGGGCAAGGGGCGATAGGGCGCAGGCGATGCCCCTGACCGCCGGATTGCCTGCCCGCCGCGGCGCCCTCAAGCTGCTCGACGCCGTGCTGCGGCGGGGCGAAACGCTCGAGGCGGCCGAGAGCGCGGCCCTGCGCGGCGTGGCCGCGCCGGCCGACCGGGCGCTCGCCCGGGCGATCGCCGGCGAGGTGCTGCGCTGGCTGGTCGATCTCGATGCGCTGATCGACAGCGCGACCAGAAAGCGCCTGCCAGACGATGCCAAGCCGCGGGCGGTGCTGCGGATGATGCTCGCGCAGTGGCTCAGGCTCGATACCCCCCCGCATGCCGTCGTCGCGACCGCCCTGCCGTTGCTGGACGGCGGCCCGCGGCGACTGGCGCACGGCGTCTTTTCGGCATTGCACAAGCGCGGCGTCGCGCTTCCCGCCGCGCCGACGCTGCCACCATCCGTCGCCGCCCGCTGGGGCGAGCGAGCGGCGGCGATCGCCGCGGGCCTTGCCGAACCGCCCCCGCTCGATCTCGCGCTGCGCGACGCCGGCGAAACGGACCGGTGGGCGAGGGTCCTCGGCGCCGCGGGCCTCGCTCCCGGGCAGTTGCGCCTGCCGCGCGGGAGCGCCGTCGCCGGGCTGCCCGGGTATCGCGAAGGCGCTTGGTGGGTGCAGGACCTTGCCGCCTCGCTGCCCGCGCGCCTGCTCGGGCCGGGCGAAGGCAGGCGCGCTCTCGACCTCTGCGCCGCACCCGGCGGCAAGGCCCTGCAGCTCGTGAGCGCCGGCTGGCAGGTGACCGCACTCGACGTCAGCGACAAGCGGCTCGACCGCCTGCGCGAGAACCTCGCCCGCACCGGCCTTGCGGCGAAGATCTGGATCGCCGACGCGCTCACCTGGGAGCCCGCCGAGGCGTTCGACGCCATCCTGCTCGACGCGCCGTGCACCGCCACCGGCACCTGCCGCCGCCACCCCGACGTCCTGCACCGTATCGGCCCGCCCCAGATCGCCGAAATGGCCGCGTTGCAGGTGAGGCTGCTCGAGCGCGCGCAGCGCTGGCTGAGCCCGGGCGGGGTGCTCGTCTACACCGTCTGCTCGCTCGAGCGCGAGGAGGGCGAGGAGCAGGCGCGGCGCGTTGGCCTGCCACCGCTGCCGATTTCCGCTGCCGAATTGCCGGCCGGGCTCCGCCCGACCTCGCAGGGCTGGCTCATCACCGATCCGGGCATGCTCGCCGGGTCCGGCGGGCTCGACGGCTTCTTCGTCGCCCGCTGGAAGGCGTGAGGCCGAAGCAACGGACCACCCGCCGGTTTGCTTTGACAGCGCCGCCGCGGGCCACCATGAAACGCCCTCTCGAAGGGGCCTATTCATGGATCGCCTGAACTCCGCTTACGGACAGCTTGCGACGAAATTCGCCCAGCTCGGGCATCTCGGCGCCGCCGAGCATACCTTGTTCTGGGACGGCAGGACCAAGATGCCGACCGGCGGGGCCGCCTCGCGCGGCAAGGTGATGGCGACGCTAGCCGGTGTGATCGCCGAGAAGATGGCCGACCCTGATCTTGCCGACCTGCTCGAGCGCGCCGAGAACGAGGAAGCCTCCCGGCTCGGCGAGTGGGAAGCGGCCAACCTGCGCGAAATGCGCCGCCGCTGGCGCCACGAGACGGCGGTGCCGGTCCCGCTCGCCGCCGAGCTCGCCGAACGCACGGCGCTGTCGCAGAAGGCGTGGGAGAAGGCGCGCCGCGACAACGACTTCGCCGCCTTCGCCGAGCCCCTCGGCGCGCTCCTCGCGCTGCAGATGGAAGTGGCGCGGGTTAAGGGCGATGCGCTCGCCATGGCGCCTTACGAGGCGATGATGGACGCGCACGAGCCGGGCCTAACGATGGCCTTCGTCGACGCGTTGTTCGACGATCTCGCCCGCTTCCTTCCGGCGCTCCTCGCGCGGATCATGGCAAGGCAGGCGGCCGAGCCGGCGCCGCTCCCCCTTCCGGGCCCTTTCCCGCATTCCGCCCAGTTCGCGCTCAGCGAAAAGCTTTCGGCGATGATCGGCTACGATTTCGATCACGGTCGCATCGATCTCACCGCGCACCCGTTCGCCAACGGCGTCCCGGGCGACGTGCGCATCACCACGCGCTTTTACGACGACGAACCGGTGGCCGGCGTCATGGCGACGATGCACGAGACCGGGCACGCGATGTACGAGCTGGGGCTGCCCGGCGAGTGGGCGTTCCAGCCCGCCGGCAGCGCGCGCGGCATGGGGCTCCACGAGAGCCAGTCGCTCATCGTCGAGATGCAGGCCGGGCGCAGCCGCGCGTTCCTCCCCGTTCTCGCCGGGCTCCTGCGCGAAGCCTTCGGTGGCGAGGGCGCGGCGTGGAGCGACGACAACATCATCAGGATCTACCGCCGCGTCGAGGCGAGCCACATCCGCGTCGACGCCGACGAGGTCACCTATCCGCTTCATGTCATCCTGCGCTACCGCATCGAGCGGGCGCTGATCGACGGTTCGCTCGACATCGCCGGGATCCCGCACGCGTGGAACGAGCTCAGCCGCGAGCTGCTCGGCATCGTCCCGCCGAACGATGCGCTCGGCTGCCTGCAGGACATCCACTGGGCGATGGGCCTCTACGGCTACTTCCCGAACTACACCTTCGGCGCGGTGGCCGCGGCGCAGCTGTTCGCCGCCGCGATCCGCCAGCAGCCGGCAATTCTGCCGGCGCTCGGGCGCGGCGAGTTCGCCCCCCTGCTCGGCTGGACGCGGGCCAACATCCACGCGCGGGGCAGCCTTCCGCCGAGCAGCGACGCGATCATCCGCGCGGCGACAGGCGCCCCGCTCGGCGCCGACGCCTTCAAGGCGCACCTCACCGCGCGGTACCTCGAGGAGTGAGCTAGGCCTTCACTTTCGCCTGGAAGCTCTTCCTGAGCTTGGCGAGCTTGGGCGGGATGACCGCGAGGCAATAAGGGTTTCTCTGGCCTTCGCCTTCCCAGTATTCCTGGTGATAGCCCTCGGCCGGGTACCACACGGCCGGGCCCTCGATGGTGGTGACCGCCTTCTGGCCCGAATGCTCGCCGTTCCAGCGCTCGATCGCCGCCACCGCTTCGGCACGCTGGGCCTCGTCGAGCGGGAAGATCGCGCTCCTGTATTGCGTGCCGATGTCGTTGCCCTGGCGGTTCAGCTGCGTCGGGTCGTGCGTGCCCATCAGCACGTCGACAATTTCGCCGTAGGAGATCTCGCCCGGATCGTAGGTCACCTTGATCGCCTCGGCATGGCCGGTATCGCCGCTGCAGACCTGCTTGTAGGTCGGATTGGCGGTCGTGCCGCCGATGTACCCCGCCTCGACGTCGCTGACGCCGATCACGTCGCGGAATACCGCCTCGGTGCACCAGAAGCACCCGCCGGCGAGGATGGCGGTTTCATGGTCGCTCATGTCGTTCTCCTTCGCTCCTTTAGATGGGGCGCCGCAACGCGCTTGTCATCCTGCCCGGCCCGGCTAGGCTCGCGGCACTGCTCGATATGGGAGAGCTTCGATGCGTGTCGTGCTTCTCGCCGCCGCGGCGCTTCTCGCCGCCCCCGTCAACCTCGGGTTGCCGGCGCCGCTCGCCGCGCAAGCGGCCGACCCGGCGATGGCGCGGGTGCTGGCCGATCCGCGGCGCGACGGCGACAGGGCGCGCGATGCCTATCGCCACCCGGCCGAGACGCTCGCGTTCTTCGAGGTCAAGCCCGGAATGACGGTGGTCGACTACCTGCCGGCCGGCGGCTGGTTCACCCGCGTGATCGCGCCGTACCTCGGGCCCGATGGCCACTACATCGCCATGGGGCCCGACCTTTCCGGGGAGAGCAACCGGTACTTCCTCGATTCGATGGGCGGCCTCGCCGACAAGTTTCCGCGCTCGGCCGCAGGTTGGGACTTCACCGGCGCGGCGAGGATCAGCGCGTTCAATGTCGACGGCTATCCGAAGGAGCTCGACAGCACGGTCGACCGCGTGCTGATCTTCCGCGAGCTGCATAACCAGCTGCGCTTCGGCTGGCTCAACAAGGACATGGCCACGATCCGGCGTATGCTCAGGCCCGGCGGCCTGCTCGGCATCGAGGAACATCGCATGTTCGAGAACGCGCCCTATGCCATGAGCGACGGCAGCAAGGGCTACTTGCGCGAAAGCGACGTGGTCAAGCTGATGGACGTTTACGGTTTCGACCTCGTCGCCAGGAGCGAGGTCAACGCCAATCCGAAGGATACGAAGGACTGGCCGCAAGGCGTGTGGATGCTGCCGCCGGGCCTGCGTGGCGCGACCGACGCCACCCGCCAGAAGATGCTCGCCATCGGCGAGAGCGACCGCATGACCCTGCTGTTCCGCAAGCGCGACTAGATGGACTCCGCCCGGTCTCGCCCTTAACGCCGCGCGCATGGACACAATCACCGTCGCCGCGCTGCAGCTGCACCTCAACCTCGAGGCCGAGACGGACAACATCGCCGCCGTCTCCGCGCTGGTGGAGGAAGCGGCCGGCAAGGGCGCGACCATCATCCTGCCGCCCGAGCTGTTCAGCGGCGGCTACTTCTGCCGCGAGGAGGACGACCGCTTCTGGGCGCTCGCCCGACCGACGAAGGAGCATCCCTCCGTCCTTGCGATGCAGAAGCTGGCGAAGGGGCTAAAAGTCGCCATCCCGACCAGCTTTTTCGAGCGCGAGGGACATCATTACTACAACACCGTGGCGATGATCGGCGCCGACGGCGAGATTCTCGGCACCTACCGCAAGAGCCACATCCCCGACGGGCCGGGCTACGAGGAGAAATTCTATTTCCGCCCCGGCAACACCGGGTTCAGGGTGTGGGACGTTGGCGGCACGCGCATCGGCGTCGGCATCTGCTGGGACCAGTGGTATCCCGAGAGCGCCCGCGTGATGGCGCTGCTCGGCGCCGAGCTGCTGTTCTACCCGACCGCCATCGGCTCCGAGCCGCAGGCGCCCGATTTCGATACGCACCGCATGTGGCGCCGGGCGATGGTCGGCCACTCGGTCTCCAACTGCATGCCGGTAATCGCCGCCAACCGCATCGGCGACGAGGGTGGGCAGAGCTTCTACGGCCACAGCTTCATCACCAACGAATGGGGCGACCGCGTCGCCGAGTTCGGCCGCGAGGACGCGGGCGCGCTGGTCGCCGAGCTGGACCTGGCGAGCGCCCGCCGCCACCGCGCCAGCATGGGCTTCTTCCGCGACCGCCGGCCGCAGCTCTACGGGCGCATTTGCGAGGACATCTAGCCCCGCGCGACGTGTAGCGCCTGCCCGAGCCCACGCGGCCGGCAGCAAGGGGCAATCTTCAATTCCCCCCCGCGCGCCTATGACGGCGGAAGGTCGCCCATGCCGGCTATCCGGCCCTTGCCCCAAAAGGCGGTCGGCGCCGGTCGGGCAGGTGAGCTAGGGCGCCCAGGCCTTCGCGCGGGCCAGCACGGCGGCGAACATCGGCGGGCTCAGCTTGCCTGTGTTCGTATTCTGCCGGCTGCAATGATAGGAATCGAGCAAAACGCGCCCGTCCGGCAGCGCGTGCTCCGCGGCATGGGCGAACTTGTGAGCGGCGAGCTTGAGGCCGCAACGCCGCAGCACGCTGTCGTGGGCGACCTGACCGAGCGCCAGCAGCACGCGCGTGCCAGGCAGGGCGGTAAGCTGGGCGTCGAGGAAGCGGCGGCAGTTGGCGACCTCGCTCGGCAGCGGCCTGTTTCGGGGCGGCAGGCATTTGACGGCGTTGAGGATCATCGCTCCGACCAGTTCGAAGCCATCGTCGGCGCGCCGATCGAAAGTGCCGCGCGTCAGGCCTGCCTCGGCCAGCGCGGCGAACAGGAAATCGCCGGCGTCGTCGCCGGTGAACGGCCGCCCGGTACGGTTGGCGCCCTTTCGTCCGGGCGCGAGGCCGACGATGGCCAGCCACGCCTGCGGGTCGCCCCACGCAGGCACCGGAGCGTTCCACCACTCCGGCTCGGCGCGCCGCAGCTCCTGGCGACAGGCGACCAGGCGCGGGCACAAGGGGCAATCCCGCGAAGGCTCGGTCGCGGTGAGGGGCATTTCCACACGCATCCCTCGCGGGTAAGCCGCGGCGATGCCCATCGCAACGCCACACCGCTACCTGATCGCCCTCGGCTCGAACGTGCGCCATCCGCGCTTCGGCCCGCCGCGGCAGGTGCTGGCGGCGGCGACCGAGCGGCTTGAAGCGCAAGGCTTGCGCGTGATCGCCGCGGCGCCGGTGTTCGAGACGGAGCCGATCGGCCCCTCGATGCGCCGCTACGCCAATTCGGCAGCGGTG
>DATJHD010000152.1:0-6703 GCA_035494275.1 Croceibacterium sp. | reverse complement strand
CGAAAAGCGTACCATTGCGGAACACCCCGCGATTTCTAGCTAAGGCATTGAATCGGCAAAATTCCGCCGATTTCCGCACTTCCGGAGAGCGGAAGCCGCGGCAAGCGCCCAAACCTTCCCCAAAGTTGAGGATTTGCGAATCGCCACCGACTGTTAACAGGTGACAACAGTTCTCAAAACGTAAGTCTAACAACGGCTTACGAAAGACACATCCGAGGGGTGAATTCGGCCTCGCTGCCGAAGCTCAAGGCTGAAGGCCTGGGCGCGCTTGGGGGCGCGCCCGCAGGCGGCAAGCCACCCGTCGATCCGTGTCGAAGAGGGAAAGTCGGGGGATGCGTTTCTTGGGGGTCTCAATCTTTGCGCTGCTGGCGCTGGCCGCGAGCGGCGCCCATGCCGCGGACGCGACGGCGAAGCTCGAAATCACGGGCCATGTCAGCCCGAAGTGCGCCGTCGCCTTCGATCGGGCGACGGTTTCGGATGTCCTCACCGACCGGCCGGGAAGCGACGACGTCCCGTTTTCCGTCGACTGCAACCTGCCCCTGGTGGTCAATCTCAAGTCACTGAACGGTGGCCTCGCCCTTGAGAAGAGCCGAGAGCTGCTTGCGTCGCCCGGCTTCATCAGCCTGCTGCCTTACACCGCGACCTTCGTGGTCGATGCCGCCGGGGCATCCCCGGTTGCCTTTCGCAGCGAGCAGATGCTGGCCGGCGCGACCGGCTCGATCGGCGTGGCGCCTTACCGGGCGCATGGCCGCCTGGTCCTCAGCTGGTCGCCAACGGCGCCGCTGATCGGCGGGGCTTACAGCGACGTCATCGAGGTCCGCGTGTCAGGCGCGGGTGAAACGAGTTCTCCGTCGGCAGGGTCGGCGGGGTGAGAAGGGGGCGTGCTCCCGATTGTTGGCCGGCCTGGAGCCGGTTTGTCCAAGGAGAATGAAAAATGAAGCGTCTGATTATCGCTGCCCTGGCAGCTTCGACCGTTATCGTTGCCACGCCGGCGATGGCCGAAACCGTGCACTTCAGCGGCAAGCGCGCCGTCGAATGCTCGATCACCGGTGCCGACACCACGATCCGTTTTGGCGACCTCAGCAATCTCGGTGACGCCACGCCGCAGAGCACCGGCAACGTGACCGTCTTCTGCAACCAGCCCTTCAAGGCGACCGTGACGTCGGAGAACGGCTATCTCAAGCTGCAGACCAGCAACACCGCCAACAACTCCAACAGCGAGACCGATTTCACGTCGCACGCAAACCCGCAGTTTGCTGCCGGTCTCAACTATGGCCTGGTCGTTCCGGGCGCCGGCACTTTCGGATCGCAGTACCTCAGCGCCGGGGTGGCCGTGACCACCCCCCAGATTCCGGCGGTGAACGTCACCGGAAGCGCCACGTACGACACGATTGCCGGCAGCAAGCCGCT
This sequence comes from Croceibacterium sp., assembly GCA_035494275.1. GTDB lineage: Bacteria > Pseudomonadota > Alphaproteobacteria > Sphingomonadales > Sphingomonadaceae > Croceibacterium_B. Next base: position 5,293 of record DATJHD010000152.1, on the reverse strand, counting down.
GCTCGGCGGCACTTATTCCGACACGGTGACGCTGACGCTTACCCCGCAGGGCGTCTAAGCCCACCGGCCGGGGGGCGGCCTATCGCCCCCCGGCTTACTTTTCCTAAACTTCCAATGGGATACCTGTCGCGGGTGGGGCGATAGCGAAGGGGTCGAACTTGTCTTTCAGCAGACTGCCAGTTTTTTTCGCGGCGCTGGCCGCGGGGCTTCTCGTTCATGCGGCGCCCGGCGCCGCGCAGCTCGCCGTCGAACCTCTCTTCCTGGAAGTCGCACCGGGACAGAGCGTCGCCCTCCGCGCCCGCAATACGTCCGAAAAGCCGATGACGCTCGAGCTGGAGATCGCCCGCCGTCACGTGGACAAGGACGGCGTCCAGACGAGGACGGCGGCCGACGACGATTTCATCGCCATTCCGCCGCAGGCTGTCGTGCCGCCCCTCGGCAGCCAGGTCTTCCGCCTGCAGTCGCTTCCGACCGGGGGCCCCGAGTCCCGCTCCTACTTCGTCACCGTGCACCAGCTGCCGGTCAAGCTGGGCGAGATCGAGGGGGGCGGCGCTCAATTGCAGATGGTCTTCGCCTTCGACGTTGCCGTGCACACCGTTCCGCCGGGCGCCGAAGCTAAACCTCAAATCGTCAGCGCCGCGCTCTCGCAGACGACCGTCGCCCCGCCGAAGGCGGAAACGGCGGCAGGCGCTCCGGACCAGAGCGAAACCAAGGATCGCATCGCAGTTCCGGCGGTCGAGGTGACGCTGCGCAACGCGGGGACGAAGTATGTCTACCTGCAGAACCTCGAGTTCATCGCCACGGGGGTCGACGCAGCGGGGTCCAAGGTCGATCTGCCGCGCTGGGACCAGAACGAGATCATCGACGCGGCCGGCGTAACGCTGGTCGAGCCCGGGGCCGAGCGGATCTTGAAGTTGCCGTTGCGCCATGCGCCTGCGTTGAAGAGCGTCAGCGTCGAGGTTCGCCAGAGACCGCAGCTCTAGGGGCGGTCCGGTGAAAGGCGGCATTGCGATAGGCCTCGCGGTAGCGATGAGTGCCGCGGCACACGCGCAGGACGGCACCTCGCAGCCGGCACCCGCGCCCACGCCTGCGCCGAGGCCCCGGCCCGCGCTCGAGATAAGTCTGCCGCTCACGCTCGACGGGAGCTATCTCGGCGACATTCCCGTGCGGCTCGAGGGCAGCAAGGTCGCTTTCGACGCTCGCCGTTTCCTCGAGCTGCTGCGGCCGGAGCTGGTCCCGTCGAGCCTGGCCGGCGTTGCTGACCGGGCTGTCGACGGCCAGCTCACTCCCGATGCGGCGTCCGGTCCGAGCCTCACCGTGCGCTACGACTTCGGGCAGCAGCAGATCGAGGTGACGACCCCGCTTTCCGCCCGCGCGCGACGGGTCATCGCCATCCAGGGCGGTCTTGAAACCACACCCGCCACGGTCATCGCACCGGCCGCTTTCTCGGCTTTCATCAATGTCGGCACGGATTACGAATATGTCTGGGAAAACCCGGACCCCAAGCAGAAGGGCTCTCAGCCGCTGTCCGGCTATTTCGATGTGGGCGGAAGAGTCGGCGGAGAAAAGGGAGTGGCCTTCGTCAGCCGGCAGAGCTTCGACTCCGGCGCCGACCACCTCGTGAGTCGAACCGAATCCCAGCTCATCTACGACGACCCAGGACATCTCATCCGCTACACGGCGGGCGACCTCGATTATCGCGGAACGTCCTTCCAGTCGCTGCCGCGCCTCGCCGGCGTGGGGGTAGAGCGGTACTTCGGCCTCGAGCCGGACTACGTTTACCGGCCGGTTGCGCAGGACCAGATCGAGCTCGACAGGCCGGCGACCGTGGAGGTCCAGGTCAACGGAGCGACCATCCGCCAGCTGCGCCTGGACCCGGGCCGGTACGATCTGCGCAACCTGCCGCTCTCGCAGGGGGCCAACAACGTCAATATCGTGATCCGGGACGATACCGGCCGCGTGCAGACACTGTCGTCCCGCAGCTTCTTCGACATCGACTTGCTCGGCGAGGGGATTACCGATTTTTCCTTCGCTGCCGGCGTCCGCTCGAAAATTCGCAGCGGCGGCCTATCCTACAGCGACAACCCCGCGGCCACAGGGTTCATTCTTCACGGCTTCTCGCCGACTTTCACCGCAGGGGCGGATGCACAGGCGGACGATCGCGGCGCGACCATGGGCGCCGACGTGATCTGGGCCTCGCCTGTCGGGATATGGCGCGCGCAAGCGGCGGTCAGCGACCGCAAGGGCGTTGGCGCGGGCTTTGCCGCGAACCTCGGGTATCGCGCCAGCGGCCGCCTCGGCCAGAAGGGCGACTGGACCTGGTCGGCCGACGTCGATGCGGTCTATTACTCGGCCAATTTCTCGAGCCTGTCGGATTACCGGCTGCCCCCGGGTGGCGGGGCGCGGCAACCCTTCTCGACGACCGTCTCTGCCGATTTCCAGATCAGCTCGACGCGCTGGTCGATCACCGGGAACGCGCAGTTCAATCGCGGTCGGGGAATCCAGGGAGACACCGCATCCGCGCTGGTCGGCGCCAACTACGCCCTGACACCGAGGCTCACGCTCGGCGCCTTCGGCACCTATACGCACACCGGCGGTCGCTCCGATACGGGTGCGCTGCTGCAAGTCACCTTCCGCCTGGGCCGCAAGGACCTTGCCCGCGGGACCTACGACACCTCGCGTGACGAGGGCTACCTCAGCTACCGTCACTCCGAATCCAATTACGTCGGCGACAACAGCTATGAAATCGGGCTCCGGCGCAACGGCCAGAGCGACTACGGCACGATTACCGGCAACCTGTTCCATTCGGGCAATCGCTTCGAAGCGACGCTCGAGCACGACGTCTTTTCGACAGCGGACCTGCTCTCGAGCGATCGTATCCAGACCTCTCGCGCCTCCATCGCCAGCAGTATCGTGTTCGCCGACGGCAAGATCTCCGTCGGCAGGCCGGTCCAGGAATCCTTCGCCATCATCTCGCCGCACGCGACGCTGCAGGGAAAGACGATCCACATCGATCCGTCGGAAAGCGGTTACCGCGCGACGACCGACTTTCTCGGTGCGGCCGTCGTTCCGGATGTGAACGCGTATGGGCAAACGTTCCTCTACTACGACGTGAAGAACCTCCCGCTGGGCTACGATCTCGGCCCGGGCGACTTCGTCCTGAAGCCCCCCCTCTATTCCGGCTACAAGCTCACGGTCGGATCGGACGCGACGTACACGGTTCTCGCTCACGTCACGCGCGATGGCGCGCCCGTCCCGCTGATCGCCGGCCAGCTCCATTCGCTCGACCGACCGGACGAGTCCCCCATTCCGGCGTTCACCAACCGGACCGGTAGACTCGCCGCAACCGGGCTTCGCCCCGGGAGGTACCGCCTGGAACTGTCGACCGACCCGGTGTTCACCATCGAAGTCGACATCAAGCCGGACGCGACCAATTTGATAAACCTCGGCGACATAAGGATACCTCGGCAATGATCGCTCGCAGCCGCTCAGGACCGCTCGCACTGCTGGCCGCCATGACCGCCGGTGCCGCCGCCGCCAATCCGCCCGGCGATGGGTGCAGTGTCACGGTGCAGCAGCTCGGAGAGACGCACGTCAGCCCCTACAACGCCCTCCAGGGCGGCGAGTACTCCGAGCCGATACGCTTGCGCCTGTGGAACAAGGGCAACCAGGATTGCACGGGAACGGTGACCCTTCGCAACGACTTCGGCAGCGCCATCCTGACGCGCGCGGGCGGCGGGGAATTCACCTATTCGATCGCCGACGAGCACGACCGAAGCGCGACGATCTTTGATCCGGCCACCAATACTTCTGAACCGGTGCCGGTCAGCATACCCCCTGGCAAGTTCGTCGAAATCCAGCCGCGGTTTATCGTTCCGGGAGGCCAGCAAGGCAGGGCCGGCCACTACGCGACCCTGCTCGAGGCGCACTTCCGCCAGGATGGCCAGGTGACCGACGAGCTGGGAGACGTGTCGCTGGCGGTCGACGTCATGCCTACGGCGGAAGCCAACTTCGTGGGCTATGGCCGCGACGCCACGCTGGATCTGGGCGAGCTCGCACCCGGCGTCTCGGGATCGATCGGGCTGCAAATCCGTGCGAGCGCCGATGTCGATGTCGAGGTCAGCTCGCAGTCGCACGGCAATCTGCTGCACACCGGCGGAGGAGCCATCCCCTACACCATGACCGTCGACGGGCAGACCGTGGACTTTTCCGGCAAGGATCGCCGGCACCTCGACCTGCCGAACGCGGTGCGCGGCAAGACGGTGCCGATCGATGTCCTCGTGGGCTCGTTCGAACGGGCGCCCGTCGGGCAGTACGGCGACGTGGTGACTTTTCGTATCAGCGCGCGCTGAGCGTCACAGCGCCAGTGGCGTGACCTGGAGCACGAGGCTGTGGCCCAGCGCTTCGGCCGCCGCTTCATCCAGCCCGCTGATCAGCAGCAGCCGGGAACCGATGACCGGCCGGCCGTTGGGCTGCAGCACCGTCATCCCGGGGCCGGCGTTCACACTGCGATCGCCAAACCGGAACCGCTTTCCGCTCCCGACCGGCGCATGCAGCAGCGTCAGCTCGTAGTTCGTGTTGCAGAACTGCTCGACCGAGCCGAGCGTGAACGTGCCGTCCGACAGTCGGGCCACGTCTTGCGTGAAGCTCATGCTGCACGACGCGGGCACATGCGCCGTGAGCTCGATGCGCGCATCGGACGCCCACGCCGGAGCTGCGCCGGCCGACACGAAGGCCGCAATGAATGCGCCTGCTAAGTACCTCATTTGCCGATCCTTTCGGTTCATCGCTTGGCACGATGGTGGTTAAGATCGTCCTAAGTCCCGTTGATCCCGATCGCAGCGACCCACCGGGCCCGAAAGATCTTGCCGGTCGAGGAGGCGCCGGTCATCATCGGCGCGAGAGGGAGCTCTTGAAGGGGGGACATGTCGACTGCAGCTGCCTCCCGGCACGTCCTTATCCTCGGCGGCGTTCCCGCCCTGATGGTCGCCCTGCCTCTGGCGGCCCGCAGCGATCTGCACATCACCATTATCGACGACCGCCCGTCAGGCGAGCAGCAGGCAGGCGTGTTCGTCAGCGCCGATGATCTTCCCGATGAACACGAGGGCCTGCTGGACTCGATCGTTGTCGCCCGGTGGGGCACTGTCATCCATTCCGCCGGAGCCGAGATCGCGCAGCCGCACCGCCGCATCTGCTTCGTCCAGGAAGCGCAGGCTCGCGCGGAGCTTGCGCAAATGCCGGCTTGCGTGACGCTCGTTGCTGCCACGCCCAAGGACGTCGACCCGCATCGCGT
>DATJHD010000151.1:0-2923 GCA_035494275.1 Croceibacterium sp. | reverse complement strand
GGCTCGGGCTGCGCGGCGGCGTCACCGGTGAAGATGAACCGCGCCACCTCGATCAGGCGCTTGGCTTTCTTGAATGCGTTGCTCTGCAGATCTTCGATCGCCTCGCCGGCGACGTCTATCTCACCCACCACACTGTTGTTCAACGTCCCGGTACTCGCGCTTGGCAGGCGCCCCCAACGCCGGCCTGGAAAACGAGGGGGTAGGGACCCCCAAGGCGTTTCTTGCTCTTCGCGCTAAGGGCGGCGCGGAAGGGGTAAGCGCAGCCGGTGCGGTAAATGACTAACTTGGATTAATCTGAGTTGTTCCCTCGGCTCGTCGCATTTATCCACCGGCTGCCGTGGAACGCCCTTCGTCACCGGCCGATGAACATGAAACCCACAGCCGCCATGATGCAACCGACCGCCGCGAGGAAGCGCCAGGAGATCGGCTGGCCCAGCACGACCACCATGAACACCCCGAACACCGTCAGCGCGATCGCCTCCTGGGCAATCTTGAGCTGGGCGGGCGTCCACCCGCTTTCGTAGCCGAGGCGGTTGGCCGGGACGGCAAGCGTGTATTCGACCCCGGCGACCAGCCAGCTGATGAGGATCACCCAGCCGATCGGCCGCGCCTCGGCCGCCGCCGGGCCTCCCTTGAGGTGCCAGTACCACGCGCTGGTCATGAAGATGTTGGACAGGGTCAGCAGCAGGAGAGTGGGCATGGGCGCTTCCTGCGACGGCGAGGCGTGGTGGGCAAGGGGTGGCTCGATGGCGTGGTGGAGGATTTGAAGCGCGACACCTGCCGGTCGGTGCTAGTCTGAGAGCGCGTCAGGGAGGGGTGACATGCCGCTCGACAGCCAATTCGCCGGCTCCATTCCGGCGCTCTACGAGGAATGCCTGGTGCCGGTGCTGTTCGCGCCTTACGCTCAGGACCTTGTCCGGCGCGCCGTTGCCCTGCGGCCGCACGCCGTGCTCGAGCTGGCGGCCGGGACCGGCGCGGTCAGCTGGATGCTCGCGCAGGCGCTGCCCGAAGCGCGGATCTTCGCGACGGACCTCAACCCGGCAATGCTCGAGGTCGCCGCAGCGCGAGGGTGGGCGGACAACCTCTCGTTCGAGCAGGCCGACGCGCAGGCGCTGGCGTTTCCGACAGCGGCGTTCGACCTCGTGCTCGCGCAGTTCGGGGCGATGTTCTTCCCCGACAAGGTGGACGCCTACCGCCAGGTGCGCCGGGTGCTCGCGCCGGGCGGCGCGTTCCTGTTCAACGTCTGGGCCGAGCTCGAGGCAAACAACGGAAGCGAGGCCATCCACTACGCGGTTCGCGAAGCGGTGCCGGAGCCCAGGCCCGATTTCATCGCGCGCACGCCGTTCGGCTATCACGACGGGAAGCGGATCGAATGGGAGCTGCACCAGGCCGGCTTCGCCGACGTTTCGATCGAGCGGGTCGGGCTCACCAGCCCCCCCGGCTCCGCGCTGGCGCTCGCGCGCGGGATGTGCCTCGGCAGCCCGCTGGCGAACGAGCTCGCCGCGCACCCGGACGAGCTGAGGGATGCGGCGCTGGCAGCCGCGATCAACGCGGCGGAGCGAGCGGAGGCTGGCGGCGCGCTCAGCATGGCCGCCCTGGTGCTGACGGCGCGCTAACTCGCTCGGTTCAGACCGCGCCGAGCTCGCGGCCGAGGCGTTCGCGCAGGCGATGGATCGCGCTCGGGTGCATCGCAAACCGCGCCCGCCACGCCTTGTCGAGGCGGGTGATGCGGGCATGGAAGCGCTCGGTGCGGCGGATCAGTTCCTGGGTGTCCGGCCCGAGCCTGTCGAGCGTCTCGGGCTTGCTCGGCGGTTGCGAGGCCGGCAGGCGGCCGTGTTGGCGCAACTGGAATTCACTGAGCTCACCGGCGAAGTAGGCGCGCTGGTTCAGCAGCCATGCAATGGAATGCATCATCCGCGTGGTCGTTCTCAGCGCCTCGCATGACAGCGCTACGCGGGCGAGATCTTCGTCCTCGCCGGCGATGTCGAGCCGGCCGGAGAGATCGAACGCGGCGCGCGCTTCGTCGGCGAGCAAGAGGGCCTCGCGGTACAGCGATTCGATGATCGTCGGGCTGAGGTCCGCAGTTTCGGCCATCGTTGTCGCGCAACGGCTAACGCAATCCGGCGGTTCCTTGCCAGAGCGGTAACCTTAGTTTTCCCGCCTCGCGTCGCCCTGTCCCGCCGGGGCACGAAAATGGCGAGCGGGAATCAGGCGATAATATCGGGCGTCAGGTAGTCCTCGATGATGGCGATCTGGTCCTTGAGGCGAAGCTTGCGCTTCTTCATTCGGGCGATCTGCAGCTGATCCTGCCCGTCCGCCAGGCTGAGGGCGTATATGGCGGCGTCGAGATCGCGGTGCTCGGTCTTGAGCAGGGCCAGGCGGCGCCGCATCTCCTCTTCATCCAACGGAGTGACACCTTTCGAATGAACGACTTGCCCGCGTAATGTCGTCCTCGGCCCACGTTTCGCCGAGCGCGTAATTGCCGTTTTAAGAGGATTGTGTTTTTATGACAATCGCGCGGCCAGGCCGCCAACCTGAGTCGCGCCGCAGGGGGGTCGTAAGAACACCCAAGGCAAACCAGGAGAACGCCCTATGGAAGCCTCGCACGTCGCCGCCCTTCAGGCCAAGCACGCGGGACTGGAAGCCCAGCTTCGTGATGAACTCAGCCGACCGGCACCCGATGATGCGATCCTCCAGACGATCAAGAAGCAAAAGCTGCGAATCAAGGAAGAACTCGCGCAGATTTGACCTTCCTGACCGTCATTCCCGACGGGAGGTAACGTTGCCAATGAGCGGGCGGATGCGATAGGCGATTCCGCATGTCTGCCGCTGCCGCCGCCCGCTCGATCCTGACCCAGCTGCACGAGCTGATGGCCTCGCGCATCAGCGCGCAGGGCAAGCTCAACCAGGTGGTCGACATCAT
>DATJHD010000150.1:0-4021 GCA_035494275.1 Croceibacterium sp. | reverse complement strand
GTTCCGTCTGCGGCCGGGCCGCGAAGCCGGTGCAAGATGTGAGTAATCGTGCAAAGATGCACTCGGAGGGAGTCGGAACCCCCTCGGACGTGCGCAAAGGCCGAAAATACGCGTAAGTTCAAGGTATTAAGTATTAAGATGCACTCGGAATTTGCCGGAAGGCCAGGCGCGTGGACTGTAAGTCTGCCCGCGCAAGCGTACGGTGGTTCGAATCCCCCTGTCCACCAGCCGCCGCCCGCTGTGGCTTGTTAGCCGCCAAGCAACTCCCTAGATGCACGTCATGGCCGGTGACCTTCTCGACAACCGGGGCCGAGGCGACGCCGAGTGGGGCTGGCCTCCGATTCATCCCGAAGGGCGCAAGTTCGGCCTCGGCGCCGTCGTCATTTCGCTGATCGTGCTGTTCGGGCTCGGCTGGGGCTTCCCCGGCTGGGCGCTGCTGTTCGCCTCGCTTGGCGTGTTCGCGTTCTTCCGCGACCCGGAACGCGTCGTCCCGCAGGGGCGCGACCTGATCGTCTCGCCGGCCGACGGACTTGTGACCCTGATCGAGCAGGTGCCGCCGCCGCCGGAGCTGCAGGCCGCCGACGCCGACGGCTCGAGCGGGCTGCCGCCGGAGCCGGTCACCCGCATCTCGATCTTCATGTCGGTGTTCGACGTTCACATCAATCGCGCGCCGATCGGCGGCACCGTGCGTCGGGTGATCTATATCCCCGGCCGGTTCGTGAACGCAGATCTCGACAAGGCCAGCGAGGAGAACGAGCGCCAGCACGTGCTGATCGAACGGCCCGACGGGGTGCAGGTCCCATTCACCCAGATCGCCGGGCTGGTGGCGCGCCGGATCGTGCCGTTCATCAAGCCCGGCGACATCGTTGCCGCCGGCCAGCGGGTCGGCCTGATCCGCTTCGGCAGCCGTGTCGACGTATACCTGCCGCAGGGCACCGATTCGAAGGTCCTGCTGGGGCAGAAGGTCGTCGGCGGCGAGACGGTGCTGGCCGAAATAGGGCAACAGCAGCTGATCGAAGGCGTCAGCCAGTGAATCCGCCCGACTTCGACGAGGAGCGGCCGATCGACCCCGGCCCGGCTTGGCTCGGGCCGAAGGCGAGCGAGGACGAGGTGCCGGTGGCCCGTCGATTCGGCGGCGGGCTCACCTTGCGGGCGGTCTTGCCGAATGCGATCACCGCGGCGGCGCTGTGCTCGGGCCTCACCGGCGTGCGCTTCGCCATTGCCGCGGCTTACGGCAAGGACGGTGATTGGCAGAAGGCGCTGTTCGCGATCATCCTCGCCGGGATGCTCGACGGGATCGACGGGCGGATCGCCCGGCTGCTCAAGGCCCAGTCGCGTTTCGGCGCCGAGCTCGATAGCCTGGCGGATTCCCTGAGCTTTGGCATGGCGCCCGCTTTGGTGCTGTACCTGTGGTCATTGCAGGACCTGCCAAGGTTCGGGTGGTTCGCCTCCCTGGCATTTGCGATCTGCTGTGCTTTGCGGCTCGCACGCTTCAACGCGCGGATCGACGTCGACGACCAGCCGCACAAGTCGGCGGGGTTTCTCACAGGTGTCCCGGCTCCTGTCGGTGCCGGCCTCGCCTTCCTGCCGATGTACTTGTGGCTCGCAACCGGGATGCAGATCTTCCGCGAGCCCTGGCTTGTCACGGTGTGGGTCGCAGCGATCGCCTTCCTGATGATTTCGAACCTGGCGACGCTGAGCTGGAAATCGATACGTCCCGGGCGCTCCATCAGGCTGTGGGCCATTGCGCTCGCCGGCCTGGTGTTTGCAGCGCTGCTGTCGGACCCGTGGTGGACGCTGGCCGGGATCAGCGTGATCTATCTGGCGGTGATGCCGTTGGCGGTTGCCAACTACGCCAAGGTCAAGCGGCAGCGCGCGTCGGCAGCCGCGATTGAAATGGCGCCGAAGGCCTGATCGGCAGGGGGGCCGTGCGCCCTGCGACGGCCCACCGGGCGCGGGCATCGCGCTCCTGTCTTACCACGACCATCCGGGTGTCGCCGCACAGGTCGAGTTGCCGCCGCAGCGAGGATGCGGCGGCAAGGCCCTGCGCAAGGGACGCGGCAATGGTGCAAAGGGCAAGTCCGGCGGCGGCCATGACGGCGAAGGCAATGAGCGGTGCGAGCATGTCAATCAACCCTTGCGCTGTGCCTCCCCGGCCGCGAGTTCGGCTTGGCGAGGCTCCTGTTTGACAAATATAAGGTCGGCTTGTTCCCGATCTGTCCCTATGTTCCCTCTTTGTTCTAGCTGTCAAGCGGGATTTGCGGCGGGGCAGATCGCCGGCGCGCCGAATTGAGGGTGGATTTCCTCGCCGTTCGCCGCTAAGGCGCGGCCCCTGCCGACCGGTCCGACTTCGGACAGCTCGGCAAATTCACATGGAAGGCACACAGCTCCGGTGCCCAGGCGGGATGCTCCGCAAGGGTTCCAGCGCTTTCCAGAGGCAGAACCGGAAAGGAAATACCTATGGCGGCTCCGACCGTCACCATGCAGCAATTGATCGAGGCCGGTGCGCACTTCGGCCACCAGACCCACCGCTGGAACCCGCGGATGAAGCCATACATCTTCGGCGCCCGCAACGGGGTCCACATCATCGACTTGTCGCAGACCGTGCCCTTGATGGCACGCGCGCTCGACTTCGTGCAGGACACCGTCCGCGCGGGCGGCAAGGTGCTGTTCGTCGGCACCAAGCGCCAGGCGCAGGAACCGATCGCCGAGGCCGCGCGCAGGTCCGGCCAGCACTTCGTCAACCACCGCTGGCTTGGCGGCATGCTGACCAACTGGAAGACGATCTCCCAGTCGATCAAGCGCCTCAAGAGCCTCGAGGAGCAGCTCTCGGGCGACACCGCGGGCCTGACCAAGAAGGAAGTCCTCCAGCTTACCCGCGAGCGCGACAAACTCGAGCTGTCGCTCGGCGGCATCCGCGACATGGGCGGCATCCCCGACGTGATGTTCGTCATCGACGCCAACAAGGAAGAGCTCGCGATCAAGGAAGCCAACGTGCTCGGCATTCCGGTCGTCGCGGTGCTCGATTCGAACGTCGACCCGAGCGGCATTGCCTTCCCGATCCCCGGCAACGACGACGCCAGCCGTGCGGTGCGCCTGTACTGCGACGCGGTCGCCGAGGCGGCGATGACCGGCCGCGGCGAAGGCGTGGTCGATTCGGGCGCCGATTTCGGCGCGATGGCCGAACCGCCGGCCGAACCGGCCGCGGAGCCGGCTGCGGAAGAGACGCCGGCCGAAGCCTGAGCCAGCGCTCGCTACCAGCGATCCGTGCGCCGGGCCCCCATCTGACGAGGCCCGGCGCCCGAGCCCATTTTGAGAAGGTACGATAACCATGGCTTACACCGCCACCGACGTGAAGAACCTGCGCGAGCGCACCGGCGCCGGCATGATGGACTGCAAGAAGGCGCTCGACGAGAGCGCCGGCGACTTCGAGGCCGCGGTCGATGCGCTTCGCGCCAAGGGCCTTGCCGCCGCAGCCAAGAAATCGAGCCGCACCGCCGCCGAAGGGCTGGTCGGTCTCGCCGTCAACGGCACGACCGGGGTTGCCGTCGAGGTCAACTCCGAGACCGACTTCGTCGCCAAGAACGAGCAGTTCCAGGACTTCGTGCGCAAGACCACCGAGGTCGCGCTCGGCCTGCCCACTGACGATGTCGAAGCGCTCAAGGCATCGGCCTATCCGGGCGGCGGCACGGTCGCCGAAAAGCTGACCGGCAATGTCGCCACCATTGGCGAGAACCAGCAGGTTCGCCGGATGAAGCACGTCACCGTCAATGAGGGCGCCATCGTCCCGTACATGCACAACGCCCAGGCACCCAATCTCGGCAAGATCGGCGTGCTCGTGGCGCTCGAGAGCGCGGCTCCGCGCGACGCGCTGGAGCCGCTCGGCAAGCAGCTCGCGATGCACATCGCCGCGGCGTTCCCGCAGGCGCTCGATGCCGACAGCCTCGACCCTGCCGTGCTCGAGCGTGAGCGCAAGGTCGCACAGGAGAAGGCGGCCGAGAGCGGCAAGCCGGCTGACGTC
>DATJHD010000149.1:0-7674 GCA_035494275.1 Croceibacterium sp. | reverse complement strand
TTCTTGAAGAACTTCATGGTCAGTCTCCTGGTTTTCATCTTCGGTACCCGGCTCGACCCCCTGTCTTCCGGATCAAGCAGTTTCCGGGATTAGAAGCGATGTGTTGAAAATTTCCTAACTGACAGGTTTTCGGCTTTTCCTTATGTCCGCTCTGCTCAGACCGTGCCGGCCATTGCCCCTGCGGACGTGCTGCTCACCTTGTCCCAGACGGCGATGAGTTGCGTGCTGAAAGCCTGCACGCCGCCCATCATCGCGAGGAAGATCAGACTCAGAATCAGCCCGTATTCGATGGCTGTGGCCCCGCGATTGTCAGCGAGAATCGCCCTCAACGTGAGCAATACTTTCATGGCCCTAGATCCCTGGTCCTTGTGCCAGTGGACCGGTTTGGCAGGGCAGCGTTAAGAATTCGTTCAAAGGATGGCTCTCGATGGCAAAAAATCCGACGTGGCTACTCGTCGTAGCGGCGCTGATCCGCGACGATGCGGGGCGCATTTTGTTGCAGCAGGCGCTGCCTGGAAAGCCGCATGCGGGACAATGGGAATTCCCCGGCGGAAAGGTAGAAACCGAGGAAAATCCGCGCTTTGCATTGCGCCGAGAAGTCTCCGAGGAACTCGCCCTGACCCTCGACGTAACGCTGATGAGGCCGGCCGGCTTTGCCGACGATGCAGGCCATGATGAAGCGCCTGCGATTGTCCTGTTTCTTTACGAATGCGCACGCTGGACCGGCGAGCCGCAATCGCGCGAAGGGCAGGCTTGGGGCTGGTTCACGCTGCAGGAAGCGGCCGACCTGCCGATGCCGCAGATCGATCGCGCGCTGCTGCAAGGACTTGCCGGGTAGGGGGATTGCCAAGGCTAGGGCACGCCCCTATGTGGCGCCCTCCAAGCGCGCCCGTAGCTCAGCTGGATAGAGTACCTGACTACGAATCAGGTGGTCGGAGGTTCGAATCCTTCCGGGCGCGCCACATTTTCCACATTTTCACGCAAATTCAGATGCTTAACGGGATTTTCGACGGACTGCCGCTTTTCCCGCGGCACGTTCTTCGCGAAGGCCGCTCCCAATCGGGGGCAGCCGTTGCAGGCTTGCGGGTCGAGGAACGACGCGAACCTTCCCCATCGACGCGCCCCGGGCGTGCAGATGATGGATCCCCGCAGGCTTGGAGTGAGCCGTTCAGGCGCGCCGAGGGTAGCTTACCTAGAACTCGTCCCCGTCTTCGAGACGGTGCATGGTGTCGTCGGAAAAGCCGAAATGATGGCCTATCTCGTGAACGAGGACGTGGGTCACGAGATCGTCGAGGCGAACGCCGGTAGAGCGCCATTCCAGCAGGAGGGGCTGGCGGAACAGCGTGACGACCGCCGGCATTTCCCCGGCATCCCAGATCGACCGTTCGCTTAAAGGCCGCCCTTCGTAGAGCCCGCTAAGGTCCCACGGGTCGGCAAGGCCAACCGACGCGAGTTGTTCGCGCGTGGCGAATTCCTCCACCTTGACGACGAGGTCCTCGCAATGCTCGCGAAATTGCGCTGGCAACGCCTTCAGGGCAGCGATGGCGATCGTCTCCATTTCGGCCTTGCCGGGCAATGATCCGCGCGCTGCGTCCATATCGCCGATATGGCGTCGCATCGCGTGTTTGCCAGCCCGTCGCGGACGGAACCGCGGGCCGCTTCACATGTTCATCCGGTGAGGGCGACTGACAGGAGCCAAGTAATGCCCGCGATACCCGACATTTTCGGTCGACTGATCATGGATCATGAATTGCATCGCGACTTGCTCGATGCGCTCGGTGAAACCCAGGGCGAATGCGATGAACGGACCGAGCTTTTCGAACGCTTTACCAGGGAAGTGAAAAGCCACGCCGCGGCGGAGGAACAGGCGCTCTATTCGACGATGATGCGCAAGCCGCAAACCACCGACGAGACGCGCCACTCGGTCGCCGAGCATCGGCAGATCGAGCTCATGCTCAACGACCTGGCAGCCACCTCGATGGCCTCGGGCGCCTGGATGACCAAGTTCAAGGCGCTGCGCGACTGCTATCTGCACCACATCGACGAGGAGGAGGACGAGAATTTCCCGGACTTCGCAAGCTACCTCACAGATGCCGACGAGCGGCACATGCGCGAGGTGTTCGAAGCGCGCAAGCAAGCCGAATGCGCCAAGGCGGAAGTAACGCCGCAGGTCCTGGAGGACGCCAAGGCCTAGGCGTGCCGGTACGATCCGTTAACCATCTCTAACGAGTCCCCTGCTAGGTCCCAAACCGCAGCAGGGGGACGAGGTGGCCAGCGCAGCCCAAGCCGACGGATGGACGAGCCGCTCGCGGTCCGTGCGCAGAAGCGATCTTGTGTGGACGGCGGGCGTCTGCGCGGTGCTGCTTCTCCAGGCCGTGCTGATCCTCACCCACGAGCCGTTCGTCGACGAGTGGCAGGCCCTGCAGATCGCCGTTCAGTCGCCGGACCTTGCGAGCCTGCTCGGCAACCTTCGCTACGAAGGCCATCCTGCGCTGTGGTATCTCGGCCTGCGGGGTCTCGGCGCCATCGTCGGCGCCCAATGGGCGCTTCCCGCGGCCAACCTGATCCTGGCGCTGACGACACAGTGCCTGATCGTGTTCAGGGCGCCGTTTCCGCGCTGGCTGCGCCTTGCCGTTGCCCTGAGCGAGCCGATCCTCTTCGAGTACGGCACGGTGTTCCGCAGCTATGCCCTGGGCGTCGCCTTGACCTTTTGGCTCCTGGCGGCGTGGGACAGCAAGAGGGCGGTCTGGCTCCCGCTCATCCTGCTCCCGGCCGTTGAATCATTCTTCGGGATCTTCTCGCTCGCTTTCCTGGCCTATCGCTTTGTCGAGAAGCGGCTCTGGTGGCCCGGAGTGGCGGCGTGGGCGCTTGTGAGCGCGCTGTCCGCATGGACCGTCATTCCGGCAGCCGATTTCGTGCCGGTCTATCCGGCAGCGCCTTCGCCATTCGCCGGAGCCGTGCTGCTGCTGCAGCAGTTTTCGATCGTGGCCGTACCGTGGCAGTGGGACGGGGGGCCGGAGTGGAACTCGATTCCACAGTCCGGCTGGTTCCACGCGCTGTGGCTTTTCTTTGCGCTGTTGTGTTTCGATCAGACCCGCAAACGCTTGCTCGACAGGGCAATCCTGGCGGGATTCTTTGGGGTGCTGCTTTTGACGTACGCCTTCAGCTACACGTTGGCGAACCGGCATCTGATGCTAATGGGCACGTTGCTGATCGCCCTGCAGTGGCGCCAGTCCCTCCGCGGCGGCTCGCTAGGCCCGTTGTTCCGCATCTGGGTTTGCATCGGGGCGGCGTGCGGGGTCGCGACCGCGGCGACGGCGCTGGCGATGCCGTTCGACACGGCCCCCCGAGTTGCGAGGATCATCGAACAGAAAAACCTTGCGGGGGAACACTGGGTTTCCGCGCCGGCGCAGCACGCGCAAGGGGTCTCCGCGATCAGCGGGATGCTGTTCGAGGGAATGGGCGCCGGCTGCATGAACGATTTCGTCCGCTGGAACGCCGCCACGACCGCGAGCAGTCGGATGGATTTCGCCGGGTGGGTGCAACGCGAAGCGCCCAGGGGCCGGTTCTACCTGCTGATACAGTTTCCGCTTCCGCGGCGCTCTCCCGCCGTCGAGATCGCCCATGTCGGACCGGGGTACGACGGCAAGGAATACTACCTTTACCGGGTCGGATCGGACGGCGAGCCACCGCGCAAGGCGCTGCCGCGCTGCGTGCCAGGCATGAAGCCGCTGCCGCCGCGGACATCCGCGACCCTTGTGAACCTTCGCTGAGGTATCCGCCGGGCGTGGCCTTTTGCGCAGCGGCAGCCTATGGCACCGCGCGACGACGACGAGCGCGAGGCAAGGAGCGAATTCTTGAGCAGCCTGGTAGGCCCGGACGAAGACGATCCGCGCGGCAAGCCCCCGGTTCCGGATGACGTGCAGGAGGCGATCCGTACCCTGATAAGATGGGCCGGCGATGATCCGGCGCGCGAAGGGTTGCGGGATACGCCCTCACGGGTGGCGCGAGCCTGGAAGGAATACTGCCTCGGTTACACCGAAGACCCGGCGATTCATCTCAGCCGGGTGTTCGAGGAAGTCGGCGGGTACGACGAGATCGTGCTTCTCAAGGACATACCGTTCCAGAGCCATTGCGAGCACCACATGGCGCCGATCATCGGCCGGGCGGCGATCGCCTACCTTCCGACCGATCACGTGGTCGGCATCTCCAAGCTGGCTCGCGTGCTCCACGGCTATGCCCGGCGGCTGCAGATCCAGGAGAAGCTCACGGCCGAAGTCGCCCAGTGCATCTGGGACAACCTGCGGCCACGCGGCGTGGCGGTCGTCATCGAGGCGAGCCACGCCTGCATGACCGCGCGTGGCGTTCGTACCCCGGGCGTCAACATGGTCACCAGCCGGGTGATGGGAATCTTTCGCAGCGACCAGCGCAGCCGCGAGGAAGTGCTCAAGCTGATGGGCTACTGACGCCCGATGAGGGACATTCGAGGGATGAGACTATGAGTTCGCTGCTGGTGCGCGGCGGTCAACGGCTGACCGGCCGTATCGAGCCGTCTGCCAACAAGAACGCGGTGCTGCCGGTGCTGTGCGCCACGTTGCTGACCGACGCCGAGGTCACGCTGCGCAATGTGCCGGAGATTACCGATGTCGAGCGCATCGTGCGTTTCTTCGGTGAACTGGGATCGACGGTCGACTGGGATCGGGGCGCCAAAGTCCTCAGGATCGACCATTCGACGATACCGGCCGGCGCGAAGGCGACCCTGCCGCAAGCGATGCGCGCCTCGATCATGATGATTCCCGGCCTTCTCGTACGGCTGGGAGAGGCGCGGCTCGAGCACGAGGTGAAGGGCTGCACCCTCGGTGCACGCGAGATCGATCCGCACGTTGAGGTGTTCCGGACTTTCGGCGCCGACGTAAGCCAGGACGGCCACGAGATCGTCTTCCGTTCGACCGGCACGGGCCAGGCAGCCCGGATGTGGCTCGAGTACGCGTCTGTGACCACGACCGAGAACTTCATCCTCAGCGCCCTAACGGTCGAGGGCACGTCGCAGATCGTCAACGCCGCCTGCGAGCCGCACGTCCAGGAGATGTGCGGCTTCCTCGAAGCGTGCGGGGCGAAGATTGTCGGCAAGGGAACCTCGATGGTTTCGGTCGAGGGCAAGGCAACGCTCGGCGGGACCGATTACACTTTCAACGACGACTTTCACGAGATCGCGACATTCCTCGCGCTTTCTGCGGTGACCGGCGGCGATATTGCGGTGCGCAACGGTTGCCCCGAGCACTTCGACCTGATCGATCGCACGTTCGGCAAGTTCGGCGCCGACGTCGAGCACGCGCAAGGCTGGTCGCGCCTTGCCGCGCCTGCACAGCTCAAGGTGCGCGAGAACTTCACCTCGCACCTGATCACCAAGGTCGAGGCGGCGCCGTGGCCGTATATCCCGGCCGACCTGTTGCCGATCTTCATCGCGCTCGGCGTCCGCGCCGACGGCCAGACGATGTTCTGGAACAAGGTCTACGAAGGGGGGCTGACATGGCACACCGAGCTGGCGCTGTTCGGCGGGCACACCTTGCTGTGCGATCCGCACCGGCTGATCACCTTCGGCGGCGAGCAGCTGGCACCGGCCACCGTGACGAGCCCGTACATCATCCGGGTGGCGATTGCGCTGCTGATGGTAGCGAGCTCGATTGCGGGCGAATCGACGATCCTCGATGCCGATCCGATCCGCCGCGCGCATCCACACTTCGTTGACAACTTCGTCGCCCTCGGCGCCGACGTCCAGTGGATCGACTGAGGCCCGGAAAAATCGGGGGCCATCTCCCGGGAGACGGCCCCCTTACGCGCGTGACGAACGCGTCTCGCAAGCCCTAAAGAGCCGTCTCGGTGTGTTGCTCGCGCGTTTCCCCGCGGACATCGCGGCCGAGCGCCATCTTGACGGTGGTGCTCAGGCCGACGTCGGTGGTCCAGATCTCGGCGTCGGCGAGATCCATGCGCAGCATCAACAGGCTGGGATCGTCCTTGCCGCGCGGGAAATAGGCCTCGACGAAGTTGCTCCACTCCTTGTCGAGCCGCTCCCGGCTGGTCTCCTGCAGGAGCGCCCCCTTGAAGCGGGCGAAAACGTCGTGTCCCTTGCTGGCGAAGGTGGCGGTGGCGGGGCCGCCGCGGGCGAAGACGTGGTCGCGGCCGGTGAAGAACCAGATCGCTCCGTTGGCGCTTTCGTCGAGCGCGGCGGTCATGGGCACCGCTGTCTCGGGATCGCTGTCGAGTTGGAGAAACAGGTAAGGGCTGTCGGCCAGCGCTTCCCAGAATTGCTGCTTGAGTTCCTCGTCGCGCTGGCGGTCGTCGCTCATCGTCGTTTCCACCCGAATTTCCTTTTGAAACGGGATGGTGGCGGGCGGGTTCCTGACAATCTGGAGCGAATGGAACGACATTGCGAATCACCCGGGATGGGAACATAAATAGAACATAGGAGTCGATTCGCTGATGGACCTGTCCGCTTTCACCAAGGCCGGGGAGCTTGCCTCGCTGGGCGAGCCGGCGCCCCGCTGGCGCCCGGGGCTCGCCGGTGCGCGGCATAGCGAGGTCTTTGCGTCCGGACGCGAGGGCGGCGGAACGGCTGCGGCGCTGGCCTTGGTGCTGGACGAAGCGGCCGGGCAACTGGAGCAGCGCAGCGTCCTGTGGGTGCAGGATGCCACTGCAATACGGCTGGGAGGAAGGCCGTATCGCCCCGGCTTGCCCGAGCCGCTGCGTCATCGGCTGGTCCACGTGGCCGCGAAAAGCCCCGAAGACTTGCTGTTCGCGCTCGAGGAAGGGGTGCGCTGCCGCGACTTTGCTTTCGTCATCGGCGAATTGGCGGGCAATCCCAAGGCATTCGACTTCACCGCCTCGCGCCGTCTCAGTCTCGCCTCGGAGAAGCACGGCGTGCCGCTGATGCTCGTGCGGCTCGACGCGGCGCGCGACTTGAGCTCGGCGCGAATGCGTTGGCAGGTGCGCTCCGCCTCGTCGCCCGCGCCCCGATGGAACGCCTTCGCGCCGGGCGCGCCCACCTGGCATGCCGAGTTGTTCCGCAGCCGCACCCATGCCCCCGGAGAATGGATTTTGCGCGATGACGGACATGTCCTCGTCGCCGATCGTCCCGCTGCTGCCACCGCGCCGGATCCTGTCGGTCTGGCTTTCGCGGCTCGCGGTCGATCGCTGGCGTCATGACGCGGGCGAGGGCGCGGACGCCGAGCCGCTCGTCCTCACCAGCGAAACCGCGCACGGGCCGCGGATCGAGGCGGCGAACGACGCCGGGCTCGCCGCCGGCGCGAGGCCGGGGATGCGGCTGGCCGATGCGCGTGCGTTGTGTCCCACGCTGAAGACCACGCCGAGCGATCCTCAAGGCGACCGCGCATTCCTCGAAGCCCTCGCGCTGTGGGCCCGACGCTGGGGACCATGGAGCGCCCTCGATGAGCCCGACGGCCTGCTGGTCGACGTCAGCGCGGTGGCCCACCTGTTCGGCGGCGAGGAGCGGCTGCTCGCCGATGCGCACGCGGTGTTCACCCGGCGCGGGCTGACCGCGCAGCTGGCGATCGCGCCGACCGCCGGCGCGGCCTGGGCGCTCACGCATTTCGCGCCGGAGAGGGCAATCTTTCCTCCCCCGGAGGGGGAGAATATGCCTGCGATGCTCGCCGACCT
>DATJHD010000148.1:0-2956 GCA_035494275.1 Croceibacterium sp. | reverse complement strand
GGTCGAGTGGACCGGCGAGAATCCGCAAGGCCCGCTGACCATCCACGTCTTCCCCGGCGCGAACGGCGCCTTCACGCTCTACGAGGATCAGGGCGAGGACATGGGCTACACCCGCGGCCGGTTCGCGCGCATACCCTTCCGCTGGGATGACAAGGCGCGCCGGTTGACCATCAGCCGGCGCGAGGGAGGCTTCCCCGGCATGGCCACCCAACGCGAGATCGGCATCGTCGTTCATGGCAACGGCGGCGGGCCCGTTTTCGAGCGTGAGCCGACGAGGTGGCTCACCTATTCGGGCAAGGTGATCGCGCTCACATTGTAGGGAGCAGCCCGATCGCGCGGCGGAATGGCCCCGCGGCGGGTGAGGACCCATGCGGCGAGCCGCTGGCCGCGCAAGGCCGCCTCGGCCGGCTCAACAGCCTGCAGGCGCCCGTCGAGGTAACCGGCATTGAACGCATCGCCGGCGCCGCTCGAATCGAGCACGCTCACGGGTGCCGGCGGTGGCTGCAACTCGCCCGACGACAACAGGCATCCGCGCTCGCCCAGCTTGACCACGACCTCCCCGCATCGGCTTTCATGCCAGCGCCAAGCGACTTGCGCAGGATCGGCCGAACCGGAAATCCTCTGCTCGTCTTCGAACGTCGGCAAGCCGATATTCGTGAGGGGAATTGCCGCATCGCGCGCCGCGGCGGCGTGGGCCGGGGTGGCCCACAGCCGCGCTCGATAATTGCCGTCGAAAGCGACCGTCCCACCGTTCGCGCGCACCCGTTCGGCCACTTGCAGCAGGCGGGCACGACCCTCCGGCGGCAGGATCGCCAGCGTGATGAGCGAGAAGTAGAGCAGATCGGCCTCGGCGGCGGTGCGCGTCACGGCATCGCTCTCGGGCAACGCAAACATCTCGCGCGCCGCGCTGGCCTCGCGCCAGTAGGTAAAGCTGCGCTCACCCTGCTCGTCGGTGCTGATGGCGTACAGGCCGCAGTGCCGCTGCGGATGACTGAGGACGAGCGAAGTGTCGAGCCCTTCGGATTGCCAGCGTCCTCTCAGGTCATCGCTGAACGGGTCGCTCCCGAGGGCACTCAGCAACGCGACCTCGTATCCAAAACGCGCGAGGTGGATCGCCGTATTGAGTACGTCGCCGCCCGTGCCGAGACGCCATTCGCCATCCTCGCGCCGCAGCTCGAGCATGCCCTCGCCGACACAGACCACGCGGGACCTTGGCCGGCTCACCTCACCAGTTCCACATCGTCCCGTCGGGCAGGCGCGCCACCGGCAGGCACATGGGATTGTAGGGGTACTTGGCCGCCAGTGTCTCGTCGATCGTCACGCCGTGGCCGGGCCTTTCTCCGCAAATCAGGTGACCGTCCTCGAAACGGTAGTCGTGCGCGAACACGGCGTCGGTTTCCTCCGTGTGGCGCATGTATTCCTGGATGCCGAAGTTCGGCACCCAGGTGTCGAAATGCAGCGCCGCGCCCATGCACACCGGGCTGAGGTCGGTGGCCCCGTGGCTGCCGGTGCGCACCTGATACATCGCCGCAAAGTCGGCGATGCGGCGAAGGTGGGTGATGCCGCCGGCGTGAACCACGCTGGTGCGGATGTAGTCGATCAGCTGTTCCTCGATCAGCTGCTTGCAGTCCCAGATCGCGTTGAACACCTCGCCGACCGCGAGCGGCGTCGTGGTGCGGCTGCGGATCAGCCGGAAGCCCTCCTGGTTCTCCGCGGGCGTCGCGTCCTCCATCCAGAACAGGCGGTAAGGCTCGAGCGCCTTGCCGAGCTGTGCCGCCTCGTTCGGAGTGAGGCGATGATGGACATCGTGCAACAACTGCGGCTCGAAACCGTAGGCCTCGCGCAGCTTCCCGAACAGCCTTGGCGCGAAATCGAGGTACTTCGCGGTGTCCCACATGGTCTCGGTCGGCAGGCGAGCGTCGGCGGGCTCGTAATAGGTATCGCCACGCCCGACACCGTAGGCTTTGTCGATGCCCGGGATGCCGCTCTGCGCGCGGATCGCCTTGTATCCCTGCTCGATATAGTGCCCGACAGCTTCGACCGTTCGATCGAGGTCGACCCCGTTCGCGTGGCCATACACGAGCACCCGGTTGCGGCTCTTGCCGCCCAGCAGCTGGTAAAGCGGCTGGCCGCAGATCTTGCCCTTGATGTCCCACAGGGCGGTGTCGACCGCGGCAATCGCCGTCATCCCGACGGGGCCGCGACGCCAGTAGGCCCCCCGGTAAAGGTACTGCCAGATGTCCTCGATCTGCTGCGGGTCACGGCCGATGAGCTGCGGAACGACGTGGTCTGCGAGGTACGAAGCAACCGCCAGCTCGCGTCCGTTGAGCGTTGCATCGCCGAGGCCGGTCAGGCCCTCGTCGGTTTCGATCAGCAGGGTAACGAAATTGCGGCCGGGACAAGTGACGATGACCCTTGCCGAAGCGATCTTCATGCCCGAGACTCCTCTCCCGTTAGCGCTACCACTGCGTTAGGGTGCGGCAAAACACAAGCCAGGGAGGCAAGGGCTGCCACGCAAGCTCGAACTCAACGCCGACCGCCTGTTTCCCGCCGAACCCGGCGTGCGGGAGATCGCGCGCGAGCTCTATCGCGCCGTGGCGTCGCTGCCGATCGTCAGCCCCCATGGGCACACCGATGCCTCCTGGTTCGCGCTCAACGAGCCCTTCGGCAACGCGACCGAGCTGCTGCTCCAGCCCGACCATTACCTGTTCCGCATGCTCCATTCGCAGGGCGTGCCGCTGGAGGCGCTTGGCATCGGCGCCCCTGCCGATCCGCGGGAAGCGTGGCGCGTCTTCGCCGAGCGGTACCACCTGTTTCGGGGAACGCCGTCGCGAATCTGGCTCGACTGGGTGTTCGCCGAGGTGTTCGGGCTGGACGTGAGGCTTGACGGCGAAACCGCCGATCTCTGTTTCGACACGATCACCGCAAGGCTCGAGCGGCAGCAATTCCGCCCGCG
>DATJHD010000147.1:0-4928 GCA_035494275.1 Croceibacterium sp. | reverse complement strand
AAGAAGTTGGCGTGCTCGACGCCGTTCAAGAGCGGGGTGAGCCACGGGAGCGGGTGGTCGTCGACCATGTAGATTGCCGGCAGGCCGAGCTGGCCGAGGCGCCAGTCGGCGATATAGCGGATGTACTTCTTGATCTCCTTGGCGCTCATCCCCGGTACCGGGCCGGCCTCGAACGCGAGGTCGATGAAGGCGTCTTCCAGCCGCACCGTCTTCTGGCAGATGTCGATGATATCTTCCTTGACCGCCTTTGTGAGGCAGTTGCGTTCCTTGACGAAGGCGTGGAACAGGCGGGTGATGCCTTCGCAGTGAAGGCTCTCGTCACGCACGCTCCAGCTGATGATCTGGCCCATGCCTTTCATCTTATTGAAGCGCGGGAAGTTCATCAGCATGGCGAAGCTGGCGAACAGCTGCATGCCTTCGGTGAAGCCGCCGAACGCGGCCAGGGTGCGGGCGATGTCTTCGTCGCTGTCGACGCCGAACTGTTGCAGGTAATCATGCTTAGCGCGCATCTCCTCGTACTCGAGGAACATGCCATATTCGCTTTCCGGCATGCCGATCGTGTCGAGCAGGTGGCTGTAGGCGGCGATGTGCACCGTCTCCATGTTGGAGAAGGCGGCGAGCATCATCTTGATCTCGGTCGGTTTGAACACGCGGCCGTATTTCTCGTGATAGCAATCCTGCACTTCGACGTCGGCCTGGGTGAAGAACCGGAAGATCTGAGTCAGCAGGTTGCGCTCGTGGTCGGAGAGCTTCTGCGCCCAGTCGCGGCAATCCTCGCCCAGCGGCACTTCTTCCGCCATCCAGTGGATCTGCTGCTGGCGCTTCCAGAACTCGTAGGCCCACGGGTATTCGAAGGGCTTGTAGGTCTTGCGGGCTTCGAGCAGCGGCATCTTGTGTCTCCGGTTAACGAAACCCCCAACATATAGCGCATCGAGGGCGGATTTTCCAATGATTCCGAGACGCTTGCGCGCATATTTGGGGCGAGTGAGTCCGGGTGGCAACAACCGACTCGCGTGCCCCTGCGCGCGACGTCCGAACCTTGCACGCTATGCCTTTGGCGCGCCGAGCGGAAACGCTGCGGGGCTCTCGGTTGGGGAAAACCCGCGAATGCGACGAGCGGCCCGTCGCAGACGCAGGAACGGGCTGCCTTTCAGGCGGTTGCTCCCGGTAAAGGAGAGCAGGATCATGGCCGAACGCAAGACAGGCGAGGCCCCGGCCGACGCGGTCAAGGACCGCGAGGTGCAGCAGCACGATCTCGCCGATACGCCCGACAACGCAGTGCAGCCCGGGCTCTACCCGACCGACAGCATCGAGGATCGCGAGGGCGACAACACCCCCGACGCCGCCCATCCGACGGTCGAGTGGGATACCCGCATCCAGCCGGAGCGGGTCGACGAGACTTCCAAGGACGGCGCCATGGTCTCGCCCGACATCGAGACCGAAAGGAAGTAGCCATGGGCGAATACGAACCCGACGATTCACGCACAGTCACCCAGAGTCCCCACCAGGCGCCGGGCGAGCCGCCGCGCACCGGCCCGCGCGAGGACGAGGCGCGCGCTCGCGCTCAGCCGAAGGAGAGGCAAGGCATGGCCGATCCCGAGCCGGCCGACAAGCCGACCGCCCGAGACGCGCACGGCCGCAAGGAACACGGCTTCGCTCAGCAGCAGGGCGACGAATCCGAACCGGCTGCGGACGACGAGTCCGTGCCGCTCGGGAAGTAGCGGCTGCCGTTCAGCGACAGAACTTTGGGGCGGCAATGATCAGAGGGACGAGGGCTGCAACGAAGCCCCACCACGCTTTGACGCTTGTCTCATCGTCCGGCCTCGGCTCACCCGGCAAGGGATCGCTGCCTAGCTGCATCACGGCCCAAAGAGCGGGAGCAAAGGCAACGAGGGCGAGCCAGAGGCTTATCCCGCGGATCTTTGAGGAAAGCCAGCGCATGGACATAGTAGGCGCCTGCCCAGCCTCCCAGGAAGCTGCCGAACAGGGCCTCGCCCATGACGCGTGCGTCCGACGGTTCGGCAGTATCGTCTTTCCACGGCGGCGTCCCGGGGCTTGTCGCGCCGGGCGGATCGGCCCTCTCGACGCGCGCGCGAAGGTTCCGAAGCCCTTGGATCAGCAGCCGGATCGCAAAGGCGGCTACCGCGCCGCCGGCGGCAAACTCGCCAATAGTGCCGATTGCGTCGAGCGATGAGCCGGTCACGCCTGAACCTTGGCAGTGGAGTCCCTGACGGCAGATTAGCCGCCAAGAGCTTTGCGACAAGTCGTCAGGCCATGTCCTCCGCCCGTCAGCGCGAGCGGCGGTCCAGCCAGGCGCGGTAGCGCCGCGAGACGTCGAGCAGCAGCAGGATCGGCGTCGACCACAGCCAGGTGAACAGCGCCGTTTCGATGAAGTGCCGGTTCTCCGGCAGCCGCATCGAGCAGGAATACACGTCGATGATCGTGCGCGGCTGGCAGCTCGACGGCCAGTAGGCGTTGCGCAGGAACCAGACCCCGAGCAGCACCCAGCCGAGCTGCGTGGTGTAAAGCACGATGTAACGCGACAGCCCGAGGTCGGACATGCCGTGGTACTTCTTGGCCCTGATGATCGGCGCACTCATGAGCCGCGGTTTACCGGCGGAATGGTAAAGATTTTACCACCAACCGCGCCGTTTTGCGACGAACCGGGGCCCGAAAAGCCGTTAGACTTTCGCCGCTTGCGCTCAGCGTGAGGCCTGGACGGGTGTGAACTGCTTACCGCAACGCATCAGCTCGCGATAGGCGGCAGGGACGCCCGAAAGGTCGAAGATGCCGAGATCGCGCTTGCCTACCCGTACGGTTACTCCGGTGGCGTGAGTGGCCGCGTTCGCCAGCTCGTCGCTGTGCTCGCTGCCCCAGCCGCCGACGACACCTTCACGGTCCCGCATCAGCACCACGTGGGCGCCTTCGTCGATCCAGTCGGCCGGCGGCACGCCACCATCGAAAGTGATCTCGATCGTCGCCGGCTTGCCCTGCTGGCCGACCAGTTCCGTCCAGCCCTCGCCGGCAGCCATGAAGCCGAGTTCGCCGCTCTGAGGATGCCAGACGAAGGCCAGGGTCACGTTGTCCTGGAACGACGATTGCATCATGCACAAGTCGCGGTTCGGCCCGACCTCCCAGCCTTGTATCGTCCGTGCCGCGGCAGGAGCCGACAGCGCCAGCGCGGCGGCCGCGACGCCGAGAGATGCCGGGACCAAGCTTCCATGCTTCATGCGAGCCTCCATCGCCGGATCACGACCGGCTGCTCCGCTTCGAGCCGAACCACGACCCGCCGCCGAGCAGCGTTATACCGAGAAAATAACCGAAATCGTACCACCCGCCGTTGTTGGGCACGGCATAGACGGCGATGCGTGGATCGAACAGCGAGCCGATCCAGTCCCACGGAAAAATGAAGCCGTGCCACAGGCCGAGCAGGAAGCCCGGCGTGTCGGGCGAGTGGCTGACCACCTCGGCAGTCTGCCGGGCGCAGGCGGCAACAAGCAGCAGCGGCGACACTGCCAGCGCGCGAAACAGCCCACGGTTCATGCGGCTGGTCTCCTCTCCCGCCGCGATTTGTTTCGCGGCATGCATCCTTTCGCGCGCCCGTGCGTTGGCGAATGGCAACCCCAGACGGAGGAGACTACTCATGTCCGACGCAAACGCAATCCGCGAGCACATGGAAGTGATCGGCGCCGACGGCGTCCATGTCGGCACGGTCGACTGCGTCAAGGGCGATCGGATCGTCCTCAGCAAGAGCGATTCGACCGCGCAGATGGACCAGAGCCAGGATGTCGGCGGACAGTCGCAACAGCAAATGGAGCAGGCCGCCGGCATGCCCGAACCGCGCCACCGCTACATCTCGATGGGCTTGGTGGCTGACGTCGAAGGCAACCAGGTGCGCCTCAGCGCCACCGGCGCGAACGCCACGCTGTTCGAGGAAGACGAGCAGCAGGGCTGAGCGGCGGGCAGCCAATCGCCCTCACGTTTCAGGTCGGGAATTAAGGTGCAACGAGCGGTGCTACTGGCAGGCGAGGCACTCGTCGTAGTCGGTGCTCTGCCCCGCGCTTAGCTCGATTTTCGGCAGGTCGGCGGTGTTGTCCGCTTCGACGCCGCCTGCGAAGCCTGCGCGCTGCACGCTCTTCGAGCGGAGGTAGTAGAGCGACTTGATGCCCTTCTCCCACGCCTGGAAGTGCAGCATCATCAGGTCCCACTTGTCGACGTCGGCCGGGATGAACAGATTCAGGCTCTGCGCCTGGTCGATGAACGGCGCGCGGTCGGCGGCGAATTCGAGCAGCCAGCGCTGGTCGATCTCGAAGCTGGTCTTGTAGACCGCCTTTTCCTCCGGCGAGAGGAAGTCGAGATGCTGCACCGAGCCGCCGCGCTCGAGGATCGAGTTCCACACCGCGGTCGAATCCTTGCTCTTCGAAGCGAGCAGCTTCTGCAGGTACGGGTTCTTGACCACGAAGCTGCCGGACAGAGTTTTGTGGGTGTAGATGTTCGCCGGGATCGGCTCGATGCATGCGCTGGTGCCGCCGCAGATGATGCTGATCGAGGCGGTCGGCGCGATCGCCATCTTGCAGCTGAAGCGCTCCATCACGCCCTGCTCCTCGGCGTCGGGGCACGCGCCGCGCTCTTGTGCGAGGACCATGCTGGCCTCGTTGGCGGCGGCGGCGATGTGCTTGAACATCTTCAGGTTCCAGACCTTGGCCATCGGGCTTTCGAAGCCGATGCCCTTGAGCTGGAGGAACGAGTGGAAGCCCATCACGCCCATGCCGACGCTGCGCTCGCGTGCGGCGGAATACTTGGCGCGGGCCATCTCGTCCGGCGCGCGGTCGATGTAGTCCTGCAGCACGTTGTCGAGGAAGCGCATCACGTCCTCGATGAAGCGCTTGTCGGTGCTCCACTGCTCCCAAGTCTCGAGGTTGAGCGAG
>DATJHD010000146.1:0-16767 GCA_035494275.1 Croceibacterium sp. | reverse complement strand
CGCATCGGAGCCGGCGGTGAAGGTCAGCTGCCCGGCATCGACCTCGGCGCCAGAGGCAGAGTTGTTGCCGTCCGCCAGCGCCCCGTCGTCGACCGTCAGCGACAGCGTGTCGCCGCCGGTCGGACCGGCGCCATCGGTGATCGAAATAGGCTGGGTCGCGGTATCGTGGTCGCCGTCGCCGTCGGTCAGCGTATAGGTGAACGAGGCATCGATCGGCCCACCGCTCTGGTCGAGACCCGTGTTCGGATCGAACGTCCAGGTGCCGTCGGCCTGGAAGGTGTAGTGGCCATTGGCCGTATCGACGGTGGTCGTGCCGACCGCCGCGATCGCGTGATCGACGCCGCCGATGTTGACCGACGTCACGCTCGCGCCGTCTGCGCCCTGCGTGTCGTTGGCCATCACATTGCCGCCGATCGTGCCCGCCGCATCTTCGGCCAGGGTCTGAAGCGCATCGTCGACCGCCGTCGGCACGTCGTCGGTAATGTTGACCGAAATCGAGCCGCTGCCGATGAAATTGCCCAGATTGTCATAGACATCGTAGGTGAAGCTCTCGGCCCCGTTCACGACGTTGCGAGAGTTCTCGTTGACGGCATCGGTGAACGGGGTGTCGAGCGTGTAGCTGTAGGCACCGGTCGAGCCGTTCAGCGCCAGCGTGCCGTAAGTCCCGTCGGCCGGACTCGTCAGAACATAGCTGTAGGGAGGGGTGCCGCCCGTCGCGCTGATCTGGCCGTTCGTGTCGAATTCGCCGTTCGGCACCAATTGGCTGCCGGTGTATGTGCCGTTGTCGAGGCCCGACTCGTCGACCGAAACGTCGTTGTCCGAGACGTTGCCCGCGGTCGCCGTGATGTCGATCGTAAGAGTGGCGGGCGAGGTGTCGCCGTCAGCGTCGACGATCGTGTAAGTGAAGGTGTCGTGGGTATCGACCGACGTCGAATTCGGCTTCGATTCATAATCGTAGCTACCATCGGCGTTGATCGTCAAAAAGCCGAGAGCCGTTTCGATCGTGCCCCCTGGCGCGGCGGTGTGAACGCCGTCGGTAAAGGTGGCCACGCCACCCTTGCCGTCCGCACCGAAGACATCGGGCGTGCCGTCGCTCAGGACGTTTCCGCCGACAGAGCCGCCCTCGTCCACGGTATTCGAGTTGTCGAACGCCAGCGGCGTATCGTCGACGACGGTGACCTCGAGATGATCGTTGGCGGTCGAGCCGTCGGTGTCGGTGACGGTGATGTCGAAGCTATCGGTCAGCGACACATCGTTGGCGCCGGTATGGGCCAGCGTGTTGTCGGTCAGCTCGTAGCTGTAGCTCACCGTCGCCGCGGTGACGTCGCCGTTGGCATCCGTGGTGGTCGAGGTGACGCCGGTGATCGTCAGCGTGCCATAGGCTGTCGAGACCGTCTGTCCGGGAACGAACGCGTCACCGGTGTAGACCGTGTGCCCGCCGACCGAGATCGTGGCCAGGCCGTCCTGCGCGGTCACCGTGAAGGTGCCGCTCTGGGTCAGGGCCGCTGCGTCGGGCGCGGAGCCGTCGGCGAGGTTTGCCTCGTAGACCGTCTGCTCGGCGCCGTTGGCGTTGAGCCCGCCGATGGTTACGCCGTCGTCGGCGCCGTTGATGGTGATCGTCAGCGTCGTCGTGCTGGGATCGCCGTCGCCGTCGGTGATCGTGTAAGTGAACGTCTCGGTCAGGTGCTCGCTCTTGTCGAGGCCCTGGACCAGCGCGTTCGTGTTATCGAGCGCGTAGCTGTAGCTGCCATCGGAGTTGAGCGTCAGCGTCCCGTAATCGCCGGCGAGGCCGGTGCCGACCGTGCCGGCGGTCGCGCCGAACGCAACGGCGGTGACATGCGCGCCATCCGCACCCTGGGAATCGGTCACACCGTCGGTCGTGTTGGCATCGCTGCCGCCCGAACCCGTGAGCACGTTGCCGTCCGCCGTCAGCGGACCATCCTCGGTCACGCTGTCCGCATCAGGCAAGGCCAGCGGCGTATCGTCGACGATATGGATCGTAAAGGGAGCGCTGTCGCTGTCGCCGTCGACATCGGTCACCGTGACGGTGAAGGTGACCGAAGTGTCGTCACCCGATGTGTTGTTCGTCAGCGTAAACGAATAGTCGAGCGTACCGGCGGCAGGATCGAAGGCGGTGATCGTCAGCGTGCCTTCGGGAATGGTGATGACCTGGCTCGCGCCCGTGATCGCCGTGCCGTTGATCTCGACACTGGCCGGTCCATCGGGCGCAGCGAAGGTGATCGTCCCGTGGGTCGTCTCGCTGGTATCGCTGTTATTGTCGGGAATCCCGTCGCTGTCTTCGCCGATACCGACGGGCCCCCCGTCGTGCGGAGGCAGGCCCGTCTCGTCGACGATTGTGCCGTCACCCGTCTCGGGAACGGAAGTCACGACCGCAGGGGAATCGTCGATGTGAATCGTGAGCGTCGCCGTGTCGGTGCTGCCGTCGCCGTCGGTGAGAGTATAGGTGAACCGGTCGTCGACGCCGCCGGATGTCCCGGCATCGCGCACGTAAGTGTAGCTGCCGTCGTCGTGGATGGTCAGCGTGCCGTAGTCGCCGGCAATGACCATGGTACCGCCGTCATCGGCGGTAACGCTCTGGTCGCCATGCGAAACCGCCGAGACGGACGCAGCGTCGGCACCGACCCGGTCGGCCCCCTCGGCGCCACTCGTGGTGCCCTCGCCGGAAATCACGTTGCCGCTCTCAGGGCCGTAGGTGCCGGCAGCGACGGTATCGGTATCGGCGGCGGCAATCGGAGCGTCGTCGACGACGTTTATATGCAGTGTGGCTGTTGCCTGGTCGCCGTCGCTGTCGACGACAGTCACTTGGAAGGGTCCGTCGCTCGTCTGACCCAGCAAGTTGTCGGCCAGGGTATAGCTGAAGCCGATCCGGCCCGCGGCCAGATCGATGCTGGTGATCTTCAGAGTGCCGTCGGCCGAGGTGAAAATCTGCCCGACATGATCGATTGCCGTCCCGTTGACGAGGACCGCCTGGATGCCGTCCGGCGAGTTGACCACGATCGTGCCGTTTGTCGTCTCGCGGGGATCGCTGTCATTGGTGAGATCGCCGTCCGCGGCTTCACCCGTGCCGGCAGGCTCGCCATTGCGCGCCGGCAGCCCGGCTTCGTAAACCGTCGCGACAGCGTCTATGGCGCCGGCCGGATTGTCCGGCGTCTCGACGACAACCGAAGGTTCCTTGTTCACGACGGCCGGAAAGAGCTCGTGCCGGGGCTGAAGCTCGAAGTGCAACTCGGTGTAAGGAAGCAGGTTCCCGAGGCCGTAGGCCGACTGGATCGCGCCTTCGTCCGCCGCAAAATTACCGCCCGAGCTCTGCGCCGGTCCGGCCGCCGGCTGAACTTCGTTGTCGATCAGCAAGGCGGCAATGTTGGCAGGCGGAACGGCCGTGTTGTCGACGACGATCTGGGGCACCACGACAGCGCCGTCGGGGATGAGGATCTTTTCGCCGTCACTCAGAACGATGATAAGGTCGCGACCGTCCGCCTCGAGCGAAACGATGGTCGTGCCCTCTGGCAGGGTGACCGTGTCGCCAGGGCCCGGATTGACGACTTGAGCGCCTTCCGAGCTGACGACGTGGTGTTGATCGCGATGCTGCTGGCCGGGCGCCTCGTTGGTCGCGCCTTTGCCGACGATCTTCTTACTCATAAAGTACCCCCGCAAGACCAAAGCAGCCGGCGGCAGGTTGGCAGCGTGTCGATGATCGACAGGCCCTCCTGCAGCCATTCCGGTCCCACTCCCGGATGCTGCGAAACCCGGCTTGCCACTTTTCATGGCGCACTCGGGTCAGGCGGAGAGCAAAGCAGGAATCCTTACGGTTTCAAGGATGTTAACGATGTTGACGATCTTCCTCAGGAAAGTCGTTTCGGCTAAAATCGCCAAATTAACAGAAGTTTACATACAGAATTGGCGGTTCGGGCTATGTGAGCACTGTCCTGAATAGGGGCGATTTTGGCTGTCGGGGTTTGCGCGGGGCAGGCTCAACGCCGCGGATTCAGTTGCAGACCTGGGCCGAGTCGCAGGCGAATCCACCGCTTCAGATCGCCCGCCCGGGTTTGAAGCATCCCCTTAGATCTGTTCCGATTTCGGACTTGGATCGAGATCCACATTCTGAGGGATTGTCGATGACCGCGGGTTGCCGCTATTTTCCGCGGGGCAGACATTTCGTGGGGCCAATCGATTCGTTTCGATTGGGAGTTGACCGGGCGCGGCCGTCCACGGGGGAGGGCGAGTTTCCAATGCGCGATATCATGGACGAGGTCGACGCGAGCGTTGAGAACGCCCTGTCGCTCGTCGTCCTGCTTGTGATCTCGGTTCTCGTCGTCGCTCTCGCCGCAACGAGCGTCGGAGGGTCTTCGCCCGCGGGGCAGCAATTGTCCTCTGCCACTTACCCCATAAAGATTGCGATGGGTTGGCAGGGTCCGTTCGAAAGTGGCCGCGGTGGCGGCCCAAATCGAGATCGACCTGCGGCAACGGGAAAGCCTGAGCGGCCAGCCGGCCTTGGCGACGCGGATCCGCAAGCGGCCCTGGCGTCACAAGTTCAGGCGAATTCCGATCCGACCGCTGAAGACCCGGCTGTGGGCGCTTCACGGCTTGCGGGCCCATCGGCCAATGCCGGCCCATTCATCGTAAGCGATTTCAATTTGGGTTCCGGGCCCTCGGCCGCCAACGCGATAGAGGTCCGCAAGCCGGTCTTGCTGAACGGCCATGCTGCCGGGACCGTTCGGGTCAGGATCGATGCGGCGGCCGAAGTCTATGTTCGCCAAGACGACATCGCCAGGCTGCTCGCCGGCAAGGCGGCCTTTCCCCAGAGCCCCGACCAGGACTTCATAGCCCTTGATCGACTTCGCGAACGCGGCATCGATGTTCGCTACAGTGCCGGCCAGGACGCTCTGGTCATCTCCACCTAGCCCGACAGCGCGCCGGCCTCGCGGTTTGCCCGGCACGGACCGCTGCGATTCCAGCTGGTTACTCGATGTTAACGGTCCGCCCGTAGCTTGGTCACCCTATCGGCGAGGGTGACAAGATGACTTTGCGTGCGACGCTCGAAACGGCCCATCCATCATCGGAGAAGAGGGGCACCGAACGCAGGACATTGCGGCTCCTCACCTCGGTCAAGCGTTCGAGCCGGCGGGGCACGCAAGCGCTCGTGCACGACGTTTCCACCGGAGGCATGCTCATCGAGAGCGACGAGAGCCTCGACATCGGGGAATCCCTTTCGGTCGAACTGCCGAGGAGCGGCAGCCGCGAAGCGGAAATCGTTTGGGCCAGCGGCCGCTTCTACGGCTGCCGGTTTACCGAGGAGTTGTCCTCGGCCGTCGTCAGCGCAGCGCTCCTCAAGGCCATACCGGCCCCTGGTGAGCTGCCGCAGCAAAGTTCCGGCGAGGAGGACTTTCCAGCGCGCCTTACCTCACTACGCGAGGCGCGCGGCCTCAGCATGGAACAGCTGGCCGACCGCCTGAGGGTGAGCAGGCAAGCCGTCTGGTACTGGGAAACCGGTCATCGGCTGCCCAGGGCCGGAATGCTCAAACGTATCGCCAGCCAGCTGAACGTTGCCGAAGGCGAGTTGCTGCTCAATCCCAGGCAGGCCGGCTCGTCCAAGGGAACCGAATTCGCGAACTGGAAACGCGAGATCGCTGATCGCCTGCGCATTTCGCCGGACCAGGTAAAGATCCTGGTCGAGCTCTGATCCGCGGCCCGTCAGCCGTAGTGGAGAACGTTGACCTTCTCCATCGTCACGAGGCCGATATCCTTCATATCCTCGATGGAATGGAAGAAGGCTCGCAGCTTCTCTTCCGTGTCGACGATCTCGATCACCAGCGGCAGGTTGGAGGAAAGGTCGAGGATGTTGGCATTGTGAATGCGCGAGCTCGATCCAAAACCCATCGGACCGCGCAACACGGTGGCGCCTGCAAGCCCCGTGTCGCGCGCCTTGCGAACGATGTCCTCGAAAAGCGCGCGATAGGTGCCGCGCGCGCGCTCGCTGGTGAAGATGCGCATCATGTAGGCTTCGCGGGGTATTTCCATCTCGCGGTCCTCGGTTAGGGGCCTTCTCGCGTCGACGCGATCGAACGATAGCACGGTGCCGAAACGACGCTAGGCGAAGTCACCGCGGTGTGAAATCCCCGGGGTCGGCAACTCTCGCAGCTCCCCGAGGCCTGCCCCCCGCAGGGAGCCCATGACTGCCACGCTCGACAACGGCTGGAGAATGCGTACTGCTGCCGCCTGCACTGGAGGCGCTCGTGTTTTCGACCTACTTCTGGATAGGGCTCGGGGGGGGCCTCGGCAGCATGGGGCGCTACGGCGTCTCGCGGATCTTCGCGTTCTGGTTCGGGGAAACCTTTCCGTGGGGAACGCTCGTCGTCAACGTGAGCGGTTCCTTGCTCATCGGCCTGCTGGCGGGCCTCACGAGCGACCCGAACAGTCGCTTCCTGATCGCTCCCGACATGCGGCAATTCCTGCTCGTCGGCATTTGCGGCGGCTACACGACGTTCTCCTCCTTCAGCCTGCAAACTCTCGCGCTGATGAGGGAAGGCGACATGCTCGAGGCCGGTTCGAACATCGTGATGTCGGTCATCTTCTGCCTTATGGCCGTATGGCTCGGATTGGTCCTGGCCGGCATGATCAACCAAGTGAGAGCCACCGGTTAGACGGGAATATCATGAGGACAAAGGTATGCATCGTTGGCGCCGGGCCCGCGGGCTTGCTGCTCGGGCACTTGTTGCGCGCAGAGGGGATCGCGTGCGTTGTGCTCGAAAGGCGGTCGGCGGAGTACGTGCTCGGCCGAATTCGTGCAGGCGTCCTCGAGCAAACCACCGTTTCTTTGATGGAACGATTGGGCCTCGACGAGCGGCTCACGGCCGAAGGGCTGGTCCATGACGGCTTCAACCTGGCGGACGGTGAACGCCTGATCCGGATCGATATCGCCGGACTGATTGGCAAGCACGTGGTCGTGTACGGCCAAACGGAGTTGACGAGAGACTTGATGGAAGCGCGCGAGGAGCGTGACCTCGAGGTAATCTACGAAGCGGCCGACGTCGCGCTTCATGATGTCGAGACCGATGCGCCGTTCGTTTCGTTCGTCAAGGATGGCGTCAGGCAACGCATCGACTGCCGCATCATAGCCGGATGCGACGGTTCGCATGGGCCGAGCCGGCAAGCGATCCCCGCCTCCGTCGGCACCGAATACGAACGGGAGTATCCCTTCGGCTGGCTCGGCATCCTGGCCGATGTGCCGCCGTGCAATCACGAGCTGATCTACGCCAATCACCCTCGAGGGTTCGCCTTGGCGAGCATGCGCAGCCCCACCCGCAGCCGCTACTATGTCGACGTCCCGCTGACCGAGTCCATCGGTGACTGGCCGGACGAGCGCATCTGGGACGAACTGGCCATCCGCCTTGGTCCCGAGGCGGCCGCGCATATCGAGCGTGGCCCGGCACTGGAGAAGTCGATTGCCCCGCTGCGATCCTATGTCTTCGCGCCCATGCGATACGGCAGCCTGATGCTTTGTGGCGATGCGGCGCACATCGTCCCGCCGACCGGCGCAAAAGGTCTCAACCTCGCAGCGTCGGACGTGCTCTACGCGGCCGAGGCGCTCACTGCGTTCTTCAAGCGCAACGATGGCGACGCGATCGGGGGCTATTCGAACCGGGCGCTCGCGCGCGTGTGGAAGTCGGAACGATTCAGCTGGTCGCTGACCCGCCTCATGCATCGCTTTCCCGAAGATGGGCCGTTTGAGCGCGCCATGCAGGTGGCCGAGCTGGACTACATCGCTTCGAGCCGCGCCGCACAGACCAGCATTGCCGAAAATTATGTCGGGCTGCCGGTTTGAGCGAATCGGCCGCGGGTGAGGCCGCCGCTGCTAGCGTGAAGTGTCCGCTGAGTGTCCTCTGACTCGCCGGCCGAATGGACGCGTCATCTTCAGGCGCCCGCCCCCCTTCGCCAACCAGCCGTCGACGTAACCTGCGCCCAGCCGGCGTTCGCCCCAAACGGTGAACCCGGTAGCGGCCAGCCAGGCCGCAGCGACGCCCAAGGCGACCAAGGTCGGGCTGGCCGTGACTTCGGCAGCGACGAATCCGGTTGAGCGCGCGAACAGGACCAGCAGGATCAGCCCGACCATGAGGCCGAGCGAACCGCTGGAGCGTCGAGCGGGCTTGCCGAGAACCGTTGCGAGCGCCGGGATTGCCATGGCGAACGCCGGCCACAGCAGGCGCGACCAGCCCATCGCGCGATCGGCGGCGTCGCCGCTCGCGAGCAGTGCCGGCAGCGACATGGCTTTGCGCCGTTTGGCGGCATCGAGGGCGCTTTCGACACTGGATTCACGGTCGCCGCTGTCGAAATGAAAGTGAGAGAACGACAGCGATTGACCGTTGCCGGCGTTGAACGTCCGACCTTGTTCCAGGTCGACCAGGATGTCGTTGCCAAAGTCGAACGCAAGAGTTCCGCGGTTGGCCGTGAACGTCGTATCGGGCGTTTGGAAGAACACCTCGCGAAGCTGACTGCCCTTTTCATCGACCCCTTCGAACTTCACGGTTACGCCGTGGCCGAGATCGGTGAATTTACCCGGCTCGAGATCGAAGCCGAACTGCCCGTCCTGCATTTGCGCGCTCAGCGCGTTCAACCGCCGTTCGCCAAGGGGCATGAGCCAGCCCTGGTTCCAAAGCAGCAGGCCGGCGACCAGTAGCGTCAACAGCGCGGGAAAGCGCAGCCAGCGGTGAGTCGGAATGCCGCTGGCCTGAATAATATCCAGCTCGTTTCGCAGCGACAGACGCCGCACCGTCAGGGCAATCGCAAGGTAAAGGCCGAACAGCAGCCCAATCCCGCCGTATTCGGGAAGCAACGCGAGCAGGCTCTGAACGACAATGTAGCTCTTGCGTCCTGACAGCCGCACGATTTCGAACAAGCGCGGCAAATGCTCGAACATCATCAGGGAAATGACAATCGCGAAGACCGACACGAACGTTCCGCCGACCTGCTGCAGCAGATAGCGGTCGAGCGTGGTGAAGGCCGGCCGCAGCCGCATCTCTCAAGCCGCCCGGCGGTGGGAGAGCAGGCGCGAGTACTCGGCAAAAAGTTCCGCGAAATGATCGTTCATCGTTCGCGGCGGCGCCGGCAACGGCAAGAA
Organism: Croceibacterium sp.; assembly: GCA_035494275.1. Classification (GTDB taxonomy): domain Bacteria; phylum Pseudomonadota; class Alphaproteobacteria; order Sphingomonadales; family Sphingomonadaceae; genus Croceibacterium_B. The sequence continues at coordinate 7,631 of DATJHD010000146.1, read as the reverse complement.
AGGTTGCTCCAGCGCTCGCAGGATCGCGGCACTGGCAGAGCGGCTGTCGGAAGCGCGGTATGTCCACCCGCCGCCCTGCGCCGCGTGGTCAGCGGCGCCCCCCCGGTCGGGCACGATGACCGGTATTCCGCTTGCGCGAGCCTCGGCGGCGGCCATGCAGAAAGTTTCCGCTTCGCAACCGTGCACCAATGCGTCGGCGCTGGCGAGCAGGCGCGCGAACGCCTTGCGGTCACGCTCGGGTTCGAACAGGCGCACGTGGGGATTGCCCGCTATCGCCGAGAGCACGGCTCGGCTCTCCCGCCCCTCGCCGAGCATAACCAGACCGATCGGGCGCACTCGCGCGGCTGCGGTGACCGCCTCAATGACCATCGGCCAACGCTTCTCGGGCGCCAATCGGCCGACCGCGACGAGGAGGTGTGCGCTCGGCGCCAGCGAGCACCGCTCGAGCAGCCTGGCGCGCGTCACTTCGTCGCGAAGCGAAGGGGAGAACACCCCCGGCTCGACTCCCATCGGATTGGTCAGGACGTTGGCGACACCACCGGCGATAAGCCGCGAGCTGAGGTCGCTGCTGGCGCAGACGACGCGATCGAACTGCTGGCCGAGCTGGCGCAGATGCGTCCAGAAAAGCTCCATCTGCCGGTCGATGGTCGAGCGTTTGAAGATCGGCTCCAGCCAGCGATAGGCGTAGGCTGACAGGATGTCGGCATGCATGATCAGCGTGCGCGGGACAGGGGCTGACCAGCGGCCGCTGAAGAGCGCGCTTCGCCAGGGCGATGACGCTTCGACGATGTCCGGCTCGGCCCGATCCAACGCATCGTGCACGGCCGGCTCATCGGCAAAATACCAGTACCGGCGATCGAGCGGAAATCTCGGCGACGGCAGAATTTCGATACGGGCATTCGGCCCGCGCGCGATGATCTCGTGCCGGTCTCCCGGCACCAGGATCGTGATGTCGTGGCCAAGCTGTGGTCCGGTTGCGAGCTTCTGCTCCACGTAGGTCCTGACTCCGCCGCCGCGAGGCGAGTAGAACGCGCAGACATCGGCGATCCGCATCGCCTCACCCCTTCTTCAGCGGCGCGAGGCCAAGGCCATGGCGATAATTGAGGACGATCGACAATCTGGTGAGCGACGATCCGGCCATGACTTCTGCATGGGCGGCTCTCGGCTTCGTCCAGCCGAGCTTCGGGTTGCCGGCGAAGCCGACCCCATCTTCAGTCCAGCCGAACTTGCGGTTCCTGTCGCGGTCGTGGAGCAGCATGACGCTGTAGGGTCCCGGCCCGGGAACACGAATGCACATCTCGACCGGATCCGTCGAGGGCACCGGGATTTCGACTCGACGAAACACTTTGCCATGGCTGACGAGGATATTGTCGTCCTGCAGGAAGTCGTGGTCGTTCGCCGGATAGACCTCGAGTTTGAGGTTGCCCTTCCGGTCCTTCAGTCCGACGACGTCGACCAGCAACGCCGGGCCCTGCTCGCCCGGACGGCACTGTCCCTCCGCCTTGCCCAGGTCAGGCGTCGACGGGATTATCGCGGCCGTCATCAGCTCAAACGCGCCGAGCGCAGCCATCGTCATCACGCGCCCGATTCCTTGCGCAACAGGTCCGATAACGCGAATGTGCTGCCCACGAGGATGTGCGACAGCAGGATGAGGCCTGCCATCAGCGTCAGCAGCGACGCGATCTCGACGTCATGACCCAGCATGAACACGGCCAGGCCAGCGAAGACGACGTCCTTGTTGGGGACGAACGGCAGGCGGGAGATCAACAGCCTGATCGTCGCCAGCAGCAGCCACCAAGGCAATGGAATGGTCGGGAGAACAAGATGCCAGAGCAATGCGGAAAGCCCGGTCGCGATCACGATCCGGGCGATGTGCATGGCGAAGATGAAGCGCAGGTCCGGGCGTGACAGAGAGAATATCCCTCGGCGCCACAGGAGCATCGCCATCGAGGTTATCAGCACGACGGTGAGGGACAGGGTCACTGCGCGGGTCTGCAATCCGAGCTGGGTCGCCGATGCCAGCGGCCACGCCACGATCAGCATCAGCAGGGTCATGGCGTTGCCCGCCATCGCCGACAGGATCGTGACGTCCTTGACCGCGCCGAAAGGCGCCGCCTCGAGCCTGAGGTTGCGACGGGCCCAGGCGTAGAAGAAGACCTCGCCGAGGTAACCCAACAGCAGCTCATTGTAGATCAGCTTGCGGACGAGGGCGCCAAATGCCGACGGCCCGACATTCCACAAGCGCCGGAAGATCAGCCACTCGGTGATCGGCTGGGCCAGATAGCTGATGGCGAAGATCGACCAGAATGCAGGCGATGAAGGGATCATCGCCAGGATCGCGTTCAGGTGGACCCCGCGGATCTCGTAGATCACGGCGGCAATGACCAGCAGCGAGAGAACTGAGCTCAGCAGGCGCGCCCCACCAGGCCATCGCGGACGATCCTGGGGGCGCAGCCGCGCGGTCATGTCCGTCGGCATGCGCAGGAGGTAAGCCTGATAGTTTGCGCTGCCGTCGTCGGGCGAAAGCAAGATCCCGGATTCCTCTTGTTTGTCCATGCAACGACGCCGCCGCCGGCCTTTGTCCCCAGCTGGCGCGAACAAATTTCTGTAAAGTGGCGGGAGCCAACAAGCTTGTCGCAGGGACGTTCCCTGCCCGTGCGATCGAGTCAGCCCAGCAGCGCCGAATAGCGGCTGACCGCTCTCCGAGATGCGAAGGCGTCGATCGTCCGATCGATGCTCGAGAGTATTTCGGCCTTGCTTGTGTCACCCGGATGGACCGCGATCCGGACTGTTTCGAGCGGGTGCAGGGCCGCGCGGGCGAGGGCGGCGAAAGCGAGGGACGAAGCCGTGCGCAGGGTCGAGCGGCTGGCCCAGGTTATCACCGGTCCGCGGGCGAGCGTCGCGCCGGTCGCCGGGCGCCACACCCGCATGTGATCCTCGGCAAGGGCGAAGTCGCTACCGGCGAGCGCCTCCATGGCACCCGGTCCGTAGAGCCACGCCGGCGCGACGAACCCTGCGACCGGAGCGCCGATGACGTCCTCCAGCAACGCCTTGCCGTCCCTCATCCGGCGGGCCGCTTCTGCCGCGCTCAGCCCGAGGAATTCGCCTTCGCCGGCCGTCATGTGGCGCGCTTTCAGCCCTGCGAGCCCCGAATGCGTCGCCTTGTCGGTGTGAAACCATCCGTGGACGAACATTTCCACGCCTTCGCCGGCCCACCGGCGCAGCCTGGCGCCGAATGGCCTGTTGCCGGCAATCGGGCTCTCGCCCCAGTGGTTGGGCACGACAAGCATGGCGAACCGCGTGCCGTCGAGGCGGTTCGCCAGCCGATCCGCCAGCTGCTCGACCTCCCGCGCGAAGCGCGGTCCCACATCGTGAATCGAGACCAACAGGCGCTTTTGCATCCCACGCCTCTAGTGGCTGCGTCGTTGGCAGCAAAGGTGTGATGTAGCGTCACAGCTATCTTGGGCCTCGCCGCACGATCCGCTCGGACGAACGTCACTCCGTATATTTCCCAATCCCTTGGCGGGCTTCGAAAGACGCATAGTGCCCATTCGTTGTGCGAGTTCATTTCAATGCCAAAGTGGAACCTGGTGCGTCTTGAGCTGGCCCGGACTCCGGAATTTCCGGAAGGCTCGGCGAGCCGCGCGTATATGCTGCGGGTGCCGCTCGATGCGGAAGGGTTCATCAGCGAAACGGAGCTTGCGCGGCGGCCGGAGATGGCGACGGTCAGGCGCTTTTGGCCCAACGAGCCCGATCAGACCGGATATCTGCTGCGCAATGGCGGTGGCTGGCTTTTTTCGTATGCGGTGGGCGACGACGACGACGAGGCGGTCTATCACCTCGAAGCCCACCCGCTGCGCATCGGCGAGTACGTGACCATCACCGAGCCGGACGGCGAACGCTATCCGTTCAAGGTCGTCCGCTCGCAGCCGGATGGGGTCGCAGGGGCCTAACTGTCCGACCCGTCGCCGTCGGCATTGGGCAGCGTGAAATGGAACGAGGTGCCGCCGTAGGGCGACGCGTCCGCCCAGATACGCCCGTCGTGGGCTTCGACGATGGTCCGGCTGATCGACAGGCCGACACCCATGCCCGTGGCCTTCGTACTTTGGAACGGCGTGAAGAGGTTCCCGGCGATTTCAGACGCCAGGCCCGGGCCGCTGTCGGAAACGATCACTTCGATGAAGCCGTTTCCGCGATTGACGGCACTGATGGTGAGGCGTCCATGCGCCAGATCGTGCATCGCTTCCACGGCGTTGCGGATCAGGTTCAGCAGCACTTGCTGGATCTGCACCCGGTCGACCAGGACGAGGTCGTTCTCACCGATCTTGACCGTCATATCGACGCTCTGAGTGCCGGCGCCGACGAACGCCAGCGCGCTCGCCTCGTTGACCAGCCGCGCCAGTGAGACGACCTGCCGCTCGGTCTCGCCACGCGAGATGTAATCGCGCAGCCGTCGCACGATCTGCCCCGCGCGAACGGCTTCCTTGGCGCACTCGTCGAGCGCTTCGCGGATCGTCGCGATTGTCTGCTCGCTCGCATCGCCGGCCAACAGGGTGCTGGCGCTCTCGACGTAGTTGGCGATCGCGGTGAGCGGCTGGTTGAGCTCATGGGCAATCGATGTGGCGAGCGTGCCCATCGCGCTTACGCGCGAAAAATGGGCCAGTTCGGCCTGCACCGTATGCAGGCGTTTCTCATAATCCTGCCGCTCGGTGAGGTCGCGGATGAAGCCCGTGAACACCCGCTCGTCGCCAATCTTCGCTTCACCGACCGCCAGTTCCATCGGAAAGGTAGTGCCGTCGCGCCGGCGACCGGTGACGAGCCGTCCAATGCCGATGATCCGCTTCTCGCCGGTCTTCAGATAGCGCTGGAGATAGCTGTCGTGACGCTCGCGGTCGGGCGAAGGCATCAATGTGCTGACATTCTCGCCCACGAGCTCGGCCTCGGCGAACCCGAACAGCCGCTCTGCGGCCTTGCTGAACGATATGATCCGTCCCGTCTCGTCGATAACCACCATCGCATCGGGGACGGTTTCGAGGATGGAGCGCAAATGGCTCGCGCTTCCCATCTCGCGCAGTTCAGAGGCATGTTGGGCTGGCAATGGCGGTGCTCCGGTCCGTCCCCGGTGCGGCCTTATCCCATGTTTTCAGCGGTTGGAAACCCGGCTATCCCGTTCTGCGCAGGCTTTGCAGGCCGGATGAGGGAGTGGACGATGCCGCAAGCTAGGTTGGTTCACATCGTTGACGACGAGGACTCGATCCGCCGCTCGCTCGATTTCCTTCTTCGTTCCGCCGGATACCGCACCGAGCGGTGGGAAGACGGCGAATCCTTTCTCAAGGGCGCCGATGCCGCCGAGCCGGCCTGCGTCTTGCTTGACGTGCGCATGCCCGGCATGGACGGACTGGAGGTCCAGACCGAGATGGTGAAGCGGGGCCTGAACCTGCCGGTGGTCGTCCTCACCGGCCACGGCGACATCGCCACCGCGGTCAAGGCGATGCGAGGCGGAGCCATCGATTTTCTGGAAAAGCCTTTCAATCGCGAGCGGCTGCTCGATGCCTTGACGGTCGGTTTCGCGCGGATCGAGGACAGGGAAGCCGCCCGCAAACGTGAGGACTGGGCTAAGACCGAAGTCGCCAAGCTGACCGAGCGCGAGCGGGAAGTGCTTGAGGGCCTGGCCTGCGGCTACCCCAACAAGACGATCGCCTACGACCTCGGCATCAGCTCGCGCACGGTGGAAGTGTACCGCGCAAACGTGATGACGAAGTTCGAGGTTGGCAATTTCGCCGACGCCCTGCGAGTCGCGTTCGCCGCCGGCATGGGCTCGGAAAGGAAATGGCGCGAGACCTACAACGTCGGCGCAGCCAGGCCGAAACCGCTCGCCGAATAACCTAGGGTACCAGCACCAGGGCGCCTTCGACTTCGCCGCTGCGCAGCCGAGCCAACGCTTCGTTTGCGGTCGCAAGCGGCATCGCGGTGACATGCGTGCGAATCGGCACGCGAGCCGCCAGCGGCAGGAATTCGGCCCCGTCCGCGCGCGTCAGGTTGGCCACTGAAAGGATCGACCGCTCCTCCCACAGGTCGGCGTATGGGAAGCCGGGAATGGGGGACATGTGAATCCCGGCGCAGACAACCCGTCCGCCCTTCCTCAATCGCTTCAGGGCCAGCGGGACGAGCTCGCCCACGGGCGCGAAAATGATGGCTGCATCCATGAGCGCGGGCGCGGGGGCCGTGGATGGGCCGGCCCACTCGCAGCCGAGTTGGCGGGCGAAGGCTTGCCCGGCTTCGTCTCCTTCCCGAGTGAAGGCGAAGACCCTGCGTCCTTCCCGCACCGCCAGTTGGGCAAGAATATGCGCCGCCGCGCCGAACCCGTAGAGACCGAGGACCGGCGCTTCCCCGGCGAGCTTGTAGGCGCGATAGCCGATCAGTCCGGCGCACAGCAGCGGCGCGGCGTGGAGGTCATCGAATTCCTCGGGTATCGCAAGGCAGAACCGCGCATCGGCGATGCAGTGTGTCGCGAACCCGCCGTCTCGGCTAAATCCGGTGAACTCGGGATCATCGCACAGGTTCTCGCGCCCCGCGCGGCAGTAAGAGCAATGGCCGCAGGCACGGCCGAGCCAAGGGACGCCGACGCGCTCGCCTGGCGAAAGCCAGCCGACACCATCGCCGATGGCGTCGACGCGGCCGACGACCTCGTGGCCGGGTACGATCGGCAGCCGCCCCTCGATGTCGCCGTCCGCGACGTGCAGGTCGGTCCGGCACACACCGCAAGCGGCGATCTTCAGGCGAATCTCGCCACGGCCCGGTTGCGGCATTGCCCTTTCGACCAGCCGCAAGGGCCGCCCGGGTGCGTCAAGCTGCATGGCCCGCATCATCACCGGGACTCTCCAGACAAGCTGCTAGTAAGAATAGTTTCCAAGGCCACTGGCACCGGCATAGGAGCGCGCGAACGCCTAATCGGCGTGGCGCATGGCGATCGGCGGTTCACCCGCGTTGGGGTTCTTCGACCACAGGCGCCCGACCCGGGCCAGGACTTCGGCCGCGGCGCTGTCGACCTCCGCCAGTTGGAACCGATAATCGCGTTCCGGCAGGCCGGGCTGCACTCCGTCAAAGTGGTAATGGTGCGTTTCGGCCAAGCCGAAAACGTCGGCCATGTAGCGATCGAACACATTGCGCAACGAGCCCAGCACCCCTTTTTCGTCGAGCCATGCCCGCATGGTGCCGGACAATGTCAGCGAGACGAGATGCTTGCCGGCGAGCCTGCTGCTTTCGGTGCCTTCGCCGGCGGAGCCGCGGGTGCGCCCGGCACCGAACACGCGGTCGATGTAGCCCTTCATCATCGCGGGTGGCGCGCCGAACCAGATCGGATAGACGAGCACGAACACGTCGGGCTCGTCGATCACTTTCCATTCGGTGACGATGTCGTCCCGTGGGATGCCCTGTCGCTCGTCGATCTTGAGCACCGGATCGAAGCCGATGCGGTAGAGATCGCGCAGGACCGTCGGGTGACCGTGCGCCTCGACTGTTTCAGCATAGCGCCTGGCGATCGCCAGAGTGAAGCTGTCTTCGGCCGGATGGCAAGCGATGATCGCATGCTTCAGTGGCCTGTTCATCGCCAGCTCAGTGGGCGGTGAAGA
>DATJHD010000145.1:0-11780 GCA_035494275.1 Croceibacterium sp. | reverse complement strand
GCGCATCAGCGCCTCGACGGTCGTCCCGTCGCGCGGTCCCATCGCCGATCCGACGCTGGCGCCGATGTAGAGCTTGTGGTTCTCGACGTCGTAAGGCTGCGACAGCGCCTTGATGATCTTGTCGGCGAAGGCGGCGACGGCGTTGCGGTTTGACGCGTCGCGGATGACGACGGCGAACTCGTCGCCGCCGAGGCGGCCGCACATCTCGTTGTCGCTCGCCAGTTCCTCGAGCCGGTGCGAGACCTGGGCCAGCATCAGGTCGCCGATCTGGTGGCCGAGCGAATCGTTGACCGCCTTGAACCGGTCGAGGTCGATCATCAGGAACGCGCAACGCGTGCGCCATTGCTCGGCGTACTTGAGCGCGTCCTTCAGGGATTCGGTGACCATCAGCCGGTTAGGCAGCCCCGTTAGGGTGTCGTAGCGGGCGAGGTAGGCGATCTTCTCGTTGGACTCGCGTTCGTGCGTGACGTCGGAGCCGACCCCGCGGAAGCCGATGAACTCACCCTTCTCGCCGCGCATCGGCGTGCCGGAAATCTCCCACCACCGGCGGGCACCGCCGACTTCGACCTGGACGAGCAGGTTGGAAAAGCTCTCGCGTTGCTTGAGCCGTTCGGCGAGATCGTGGAGGCTAGGTGCGAACTGGCCCTTTTCCCACGCCTCGCCGGCGATCAGCTTGATGAACGATTCGCCTTCGATGGCGTCCATTTCGCGGCCGAGTGCGTAGGCGAAGCGCGGGCTCGCCGAACGGATGCGCCGATTGGTATCGACCTGCCACAACCAGTCGGCGGCGTTATCCGCATACTCGCGCAGCAGCAGCGAGACGACTTCGCTTTTCTCGGCCACCCCGGCCTCGGCGATCTCGGCGGCGAGGTAGGTGCGGGCGATGTTGAGCGCGCCGGCGATCGACATGACCACGAAAGCGCTGACCACGACGGCGAATGTGAGTTCCCCCTTGAGGAGAAACGAGACCATGGCCGCCAGCCCCGTGACGCCCGAGAACGCGATCGTCGCCATCGGCGCGGGCGCCAAGGCGAACGCGGATCCGGCGATCAGCATCGCCAACAGCGTCCACAAGGCGAAATGGTCGGCCATCGTGCCCCAATGCGTGAAGGCCAGCAACGCGATCGCCCAGACCGCGGCCACCCCGGCGACGCCTAGCGCCTGGCGGCGGAATTCATGACGGGTCATCGAACGGTGATGGATGTCCGCGAGGGCGCGGTCGATGCGAAGCGAATTCCACAATGCGGCGGCAAGGCCCAGCACCCACGGCGCCAGGGCGAGCGCGGGCACTTTGCCGAAGAACAAGCCGACCGTAACGAAAGCGCTCATCACATGGGCGAGGGCGCGGCTGCGCGACAGGCGATGTATCTGCGCGTACTGGATCGCGCGCAAGGCCGCCCAGCTTCCCTGTTCGGGATCCCTGATGCCGATGAGCGCCAGCAGCGGCAACTTGAGGGGCAGCTGCGGCAGTTCGGAATGGCTGTCGGTCACGATGGGAGCGCGTAGCCCGCCAATGGTTGAGACGCCGTAAAGCCCGACTAACCAACGATAGGTTTTGAAACGCTATTCTACCGTCACCGACTTGGCGAGGTTGCGCGGCTGATCGACATCGGTCCCCTTGGCGACGGCGACATGGTAGGCGAGCAGCTGCACCGGCACCGCGTAGACCAGCGGAGCAATCAGCGGATGCACGCGCGGCATCTCGATGGTCGCGAGGCAGCCTTCGCTCGCCTCGCCCAGGCCTTCGGCGTCGGAGATCAGCACGATCTTCCCGCCCCGGGCCCGTACTTCCTGCATGTTGGAGACGGTCTTCTCGAACAGCGGACCGGACGGTGCGAGGACTATCACCGGAACGGCTTCGTCGATCAGCGCGATGGGACCATGCTTCATCTCACCCGCGGCGTATCCCTCGGCGTGGATATAGCTGATTTCCTTCAGCTTCAGCGCTCCTTCCAGCGCCAACGGGAAATCCGGGCCGCGGCCGAGATACAGCACGTCGCGGGCCGGAGCGATGAGGTGCGCCATCCCGGCGATCTCGCCATCATGATCCAGCGCGGCGTTGAGCGCCGCGGGGGCTTCGAGCAGGTGACGGACAATGCCCGCCTCTTCCTCGTGTGACATCCGCCCCTTGCGAACGGCGAAATGGGCCGCAAGCGCGGCGAGCACGGCGAGCTGGCACGTGAATGCCTTGGTGCTCGCGACACCGATCTCGGGCCCGGCGTGGGTGGGCAGCAAAAGATCGGCCTCGCGTGCCATTGTGCTCGTCGGCACGTTCACGACGACGGCGATCGTCTGTCCCTCGGCCTTGCAATGCCGAAGAGCGGCCAGCGTGTCGGCGGTCTCGCCGCTCTGCGAGATGAACAGGGCCAGCCCTCCCTTCTGCAGGACCGGCTTGCGGTAACGGAATTCGCTGGCGAAATCGATGTCGACCGGCACGCGCGCGAACTGTTCGAACCAGTACTTGGCGACCATCCCGGCGTAATAGGACGTGCCGCACGCAACGATGGTGACGCGCTCGATGCCGGTGATGTCGAAGTCCATCTGGGGTAACGCGACCTCCTGCTCGAGCGGCCTTAGGTAGCTGCGCAGCGTCTGGGCGACGACTGTCGGCTGCTCGAAGATCTCCTTCTGCATGAAATGGCGATAGGCGCCCTTCTCGATGTCTTCCGTGAGGGCTCCGGAAGTCGTGACCTCGCGTGTTACCGCGTTGTTATCACTGTCGTAGATCGTCGCTCCCTCGCGACTGATCACGACCCAGTCGCCTTCTTCGAGATAGGCGATTTCCTGCGTCAACGGGGCGAGTGCGAGGGCATCCGAGCCGAGATAGGTTTCGCCATTTCCGTAGCCGACCACCAGCGGTGAACCGAGTCGGGCGCCGATCAGCATTTCAGGGTGCGCCCGGAAAGCGATCGCCAGGGCAAAGGCACCTCGCAGCCGGGGAAGCACCTCGCGAACCGCTTCCTCGGGGGACTTGCCCCGTTCCACCAGCTCGGAAACGAGATGAGCGACGACCTCCGTGTCGGTTTCGCTCTCGAAGGTGCGGCCGCGCGCTTCCAGCTCCTGCCGCAACGCCCGGAAATTCTCGATGATGCCGTTGTGCACCAGGGCGACCTCGTCGGTCGCATGGGGGTGCGCGTTGCTGGTTGTCGGGGCTCCATGGGTCGCCCAGCGCGTATGGGCGATGCCGACCGTGCCCGCTGCCGGGTTCCGCTCGAGCTCCAGGACGAGGTTTAGGAGCTTGCCTTCGGCTCGTCGCCTGACCAGCTTGCCGTCATACAGGGTGCACAAGCCCGCGCTGTCGTAGCCGCGGTACTCCATCCGCTTGAGCCCGTCGACGAGCCGCTCCGCGACCGGCGTGTTGCCGACGATGCCGATGATGCCGCACATGGGCTTCTAACCTTCCTCAAGCGAATAGGGCACGCGGATGCCCGGCATTTGCGCCGGGAACGCGTGGGTATTGCGGGTGACGAGAATTCGCCCCGTCGTCTGGGCGGTGGCGAGGACGATCGCGTTGCTGAGCGTCAGCCCGCGGCGCTGCGCCCGCAGCTGCGCTGCGCTCCTGGCAATTTCATCGGATATCTCGACAACCTTGAAATGGGCCAGGAACGCCTCGGTTCGCTGCGCATCGTCGGGCAGTCCGTGGGTCAACACTTCGATCCAGCTAATGCGGCTCAGGTAGCGCTGGCCGTAGCGCTTGAGCTCGGTGCCCGCTTGGGGAATGCCGCGCAAAGCGTCGAGCAGGATCCAGGTATCGAACACCGCAGCGCTCATTCGCCGGTCTCGCCCGCGCGCTCACGCCAAATACCGAAAAATCGCTCGATGCCGGCATCCTGGGCCGCATCGCGAAAAGCGCCAACCGCCTCGCGCAGAACCGCGGCGCGCGAGCGGCCTTGCCTGGCGGCAAGCGCGTCGAGCCAGCGGACGTCTTCTTCGGAAAGGTCGACGAGGATCCGAGCCATTGACAGACCGATATCATATCAAGATATCAAAGCAACCCGCTTGTTCGGCGCCGACCGCATTTCCCGCCGGCGATAAATGGGCTAGGAGGTGCAAGGTCGCAGCCCGGGGGGAGCCAGCTGCCATGTTCGCACCTTTCGCTCGGTACGCCGCCGCGTTTCTCGCGGCAATCGCGCTCAACGCCTGCGCGAAGCCAGCGCCTTCCGCGGATTCGTCAACGCCGGCCTACTTCGACAATACGGGCCACCCTGACGCCTGGTCCGGGGGGGCGCGGATGATTCCCATCCACACGCCCAAAGGTGACTTCAAGGTGTGGGTCAAGCGGGTCGGCAACAACCCGACACTGAAAGTGCTGCTCCTCCACGGAGGCCCGGGCGTGCCTCACGACTACATGGAAGCGATGGACGCCTTCCTGCCCGCGGCAGGGATCGAATACTACTATTACGATCAGCTCGGCGCCGGCAACAGCGACCAGCCCCACGACGATTCACTGTGGACCACCGACCGCTTCGTCGACGAGGTCGAGCAGGTCCGCACGGCTCTCGGCCTCAGGAAGGACAACTTCTGCCTCTTGGGGCAGAGCTGGGGCGGCCTTCTCGCGATCGAGTACGCGCTCAGACACCAGGACCATCTCAAGTGCCTGGTCATCTCGAACATGATGGCTTCCATCCCGGCGTACAATGAATACGCCAGGACTGTCTTGATGCCGCAGCTGAGGCCGGAAGACCTCGCCACGATTCAGCGGCTCGAGGCCGAGCACAAGACCGACGATCCGCGTTACATGGGCATCCTCGTCCCACAGTTCTACGAGAAGCACTTCCTGCGCCGGCCCGCCGCCGACTGGCCCGAACCGGTGAACCGTGCCTTCGCCAAGGAGAACGAGCACATCTATACCCTGATGCAGGGGCCCAGCGAACTGGGCGCGAGCGGACGGCTTGCGAATTGGGACCGGTTCGACGACCTCAAGCGGATCAGAGTGCCCACCCTGGTGATCGGCGCGAAATACGACACGATGGATCCGGCCTACATGGAAAAGATGGCAAAGCAGCTGCCCCACGGCGAGTACGCCTTCATGGCCAATGGCAGCCACCTTGCCATGTACGACGACCAGCAGCGCTATTTCGCGGCCCTCGTCGCCTTTCTCAAGCAGCAGGAATAGCCTTCATCCGGCGAAGACGACCGGTTCCGCCTCTTCCGGGATCATCTTGCCGAACTCGATCCTTGCGCGGCCGCCGTTGCCGGCGATGCGATAGGGCACCACGATCGAGCGGCAGAAGTCCGGCGCCTCGACCAGCACCGATAGGGCGGTGTCGAACATCGGCTCGATACCTTCGGGAAGGCTCGCGTTGGCAATCAGCGCCGCGGCCAGGATGCGGTGCTCCTTCGCATCCTCGGAGAGCATCGTGCCGATCCGCCGATACAGCGTTTCCAGCGGCTCTCCAGCATCGTTGCCGATCGTCTCGAGGAACTCGATCTCGCCATCCATCCGGGCGCGGGCGCCGAAGGGCAGGAAGCCGCCCTGTTCTTCGAGCAGCTCCTTGGCATGCTCAATGCTCGCCTGGAGGACCAGGGCGAGGCCTTCATCGTTAGCCGCCATCCTGGCTTTTCCTCGCCTCCGCCTTCTTCTTGGTCATCGTGTCGCGGAAGCGGTCGGCCCAGCCGGGCTTCACCAGCTGCTCGGCGCGGACCATCCTCAGCTCGCCGGGAGCGACGTCGCGGCTGACCGCGCTGCCGGCGGCGACGATCGCGTCGGCGCCGATGGTGACGGGTGCGATGAGCGCGCTATTCGAGCCGATGAACGCGCGTTCGCCGATGATCGTGCGATGCTTGAAATAGCCGTCGTAGTTGCAGGTGATCGTGCCGGCGCCGATGTTCGCCCCCGCGCCGACGGTCGCGTCGCCGAGATAGGTCAGGTGGTTGGCCTTGGCGCCTTCGCCCAGCTCGGTATTCTTGACCTCGACGAAGTTGCCGACTTTGGAACCGTTGCCCAATTTGGCGCCGGGCCGCAGCCGGGCGAACGGGCCGACCGAGACGCCTTCGCCGATCTCAGCGCCCTCGATATGTGAGAAGGCGTGGATTGTCGCGCCGTCGGCCACTGCCGCACCCGGGCCGAAGACCACGTTCGGCTCGATCGTCACGTCGCGGCCGAGCGCGGTATCCCAGGCGAAGAACACCGTTTCCGGCGCGACGAGCGTCGCACCGTCCGCCATCGCGCGCAGCCGGCGTGCGTGCTGCCAGCGCGCCTCGGCCGAGGCGAGCTCGGCGCGCGAATTGATCCCCGCGACCTCGTCGGGATCGTCGGTGGTGATAACCGCGGCGTGCCCGCCCTGTTTGATCGCCACGTTGACGATGTCGGGGAGGTAGTATTCGCCCTGCGCGTTGTCGTTGCCGACCTGCGTCAGGAGGCCGAACAGCACCTTGGCAGGCGCCGCCATCAGACCTGAGTTGCACAGCCGGCAGCGGCGCTCGTCCTCGCTCGCATCCTTGTGCTCGACCATCCAGCTGATGCGCCCACCGTTGGCGATCACCCGGCCGTATTCGAGCGTGTCGGCCGGCTCGAACCCGAGCACCGCGACGTCGGCGGGATCGCCCTTGACGTGCAGCCGCTCGATCATCGCCCGCATCGTTGCGGCGCGGACAAAGGGGACGTCGGCGTAGAGCACCAGCACGTCGCCTTCGAAACCCTTCAGCGCCACCTCGGCCTGCTGGACCGCGTGGCCCGTGCCGAGCTGCGGCTCTTGCACCACCAGCTCCACCCGGCCGGCAAGCTGCTGTTCGAGCTGCTCACGCCCGTCGCCGACCACCACCACCGTCCGCTCCGGCGCGAGCTCGGCGAGCGAGGCGAGCAGGTGCTCGATCATCGGCCGACCGGCAATGGCATGCAGCACCTTGTGGCAGCTGCTCTTCATCCGCGTGCCCTTGCCGGCGGCGAGGATGACGGCGGCGATCGGGCGCGCGGGGGTAGCGGGGCTTTCGGTCATCGCGCGGGGCCATGCCACCATTTGATTGCGGTTTCCATATCGCTCTGGCAGGCGCCGCGGCGATGCCCGACTTCCCCTTCGACACCATCGGCTTCGACCTTGACGGCACGCTGATCGACACCGCTCCGGACTTGAGCCGCGCCCTCAACCATGCGCTCTCGGCGATCGGCCGCGGGCCGGTCAGCGAAGCGACCACCCGCGAGGTGATCGGCGGCGGCACCCGGGCGATGCTGACGCGGGCCCTGGAGCGGACCGGCGGCACGGTCGCCGAGGACACGTTCCACCAGCTCTACCTCGACCTCATCGACCATTACGAGCGCCACACCTCGCAGCACAGCGCGCCGTACCCCGGCTGCCTCGCCGCGCTCGACGAGCTGGAGGCGAGGGGCTGCCGGCTGGCGGTGGTGACCAACAAGCAGGAGCACCTCGCCCGCAAGCTGCTCGACGAGCTCGGCCTCAGCCACCGGTTCGACGCTATCCTCGGCGGCGACACGCTCGGCCCCGGCCGATCCAAGCCTAGCCGCGACATGCTCGACGAGGCGAAGCGCCGCTGCGGCGGCACGCGCTTCGCGATGGTCGGCGATTCTAGCTTCGATGTCCGCGCGGCGCGGGCGGCGGGAGCGCCGGTGGTGGTGCTTACCGGCGGCTACCATGACGGCCCGCCCGAAACCCTCGGGGCCGACGCGCTGATCGACGGTTTCGATGAGCTTGTGGCAGCGCTGGCGAGCCTCGACCGATCAGGTAAGCGGTCTATCTAGAGACCGCGGGCGACAACGTAGAGTCCGACAGCGATCACCACCGCCGCGAAGCCGACTTCCATCAGCCTGCGCTTGCCGGACAGGCGCTTGCCCAGGGCGATCCCGGCGAGAGAGCCGACGCCACCGCCCACCAAGAGGACCGCGACCAGCCACCAGTCGACTGCGCCGGACAACGCGTACGAGGCGGCGGTGGTGAGGCCGAGGGTGGTCACCACCACCAGCGAAGTGCCGATGGCATTCCTCAGTGGCATGCCGGTGGCGAGGATCAGCGCGGGAACGATGAGGAACCCGCCACCGATGCCGAAGAAGCCGGCGAGGCCGCCGACGACGAGGCCCGCCGGGACGAGGCGGGGGAGCAGGTGCGCGGCGGTCGCAGCGCGCAGGCGGACATCAGGGTTCTCGGGCGATCGGCGCTTGCGCAGCATCGTCAGGCCGACGACGACCATCATGCCGCCGAACAACGCCAACAGGTGTGCGCCATCAGTGGCCTTGCCGAGTTCGGCGCCAAACGCGGCACCCACCGCGCCGGTGCCGGCAAAGACCAGCGCACACGGCCATTTCACTGTCCCGGCGCGGTGATGGCCGACGAGACCGCTGGCGGCATTGAGCGCAACCGCTACCGCAGCGGTGCCGATCGCCATATGCGGCGACCTCACGCCGACGACATAGACCAGCAGCGGCACGGCCAGGATCGACCCGCCGCCGCCGACCAGCCCGAGTATCAGGCCGATGAGGATGCCCGAGCCGAGTGCGGGGACGAGGGACGCCGGGTCGATCATCGCTTCACATTGTCGCGCGCCGGTTCCATGGGGCGAGGGCAAGCAGCTTGGCCATGCCGCACCAGCCGGTCGTTCCGGCCATCACCAGGCCGGCGCCGACAAAGGCTGCAAGACCGAACAAGGCCGGCGAAACCAAAAAGCCGAGCAAGACGCCGAGCAGGACGAGCGAGCCCGCGCCGATCTGAACCTGGCGGATGATCTCGAGCGGCTGAGCCTTGTCGACCTTGCAGTCGAGGCCGGCCTTTTGCCAGGCGTCGAAACCGCCTTCGAGCAGGAACACCGGGGCGTCGGTTGTCGCCTGGAGCGCCTGGGCATTGGCCGAGGTGCGCATGCCGGACTTGCAGTGGAAGATCACCTCCGGCGCGCCCTCGATGCGGCCGATCTGCGTCAGCGGCAGGTTCCTCGCACAGGGAATGTGCGCGCGGGCGTATTCGTCGGGGTTGCGAATATCGATCAGCACCGCGCCGGCTTCGATCCGGCGTTGGGCTTCGGCGGGGGAAATGGTCTGGGGCATTTGTCTGATCCTCAAGCGCAGTAAAGACCGTGGAGCGTCGCGAGCAGGGCCTCGCAGCGCGAGTCGGAGATGGAGTAGAACAGCGACTGGCCGTCGCGGCGGAAGGCGACGAGCCCTTCCTCGCGCATCTTGGCGAGGTGCTGCGAGAGCGCCGATTGCGACAGGCCGACCGCCTCGGCGAGCTCGGTCACGCGCATCTCCCCGTGCTCGACGAGCTTGCACAACAGCATCAGTCGCGGGCGGCTGGCGAGGGCCTTGAGCATGGTCGCAACTTCACCGGCCCGGGCTTCGAACTGCTCGAGATCGGCGGCGAGGGTGGTCATCGGTCAACTCCGTACAATTAGAAGTTGCTAAATTAGATAATGCTCATACATTGTCAACGTTCGATCAGGAGATTTCGCGATGATCACCGAAAGACCGCGCATCCGGGCGTTTTTCGACGAGCCCACTTTCACTGTCAGCTATCTGGTCGGCGACCCGGAAACATCCCAGGCCGTGGTGATCGACCCGGTGCTCGATTTCGATCCGAACTCGGGCACGGTCGAAGTCCGCTCTGCCGACGCGATCCTCGCCGCCGCGAAAAAGCAAGGGTGGCACATCGCGATGGTCCTGGAGACTCACGCCCACGCCGACCATCTGACAGCGGCACCGTACATCAAGGGCAAGACAGGCGCGAAGGTCGGTATCGGCGAGCACATCCGCGAAGTGCAGCAGGTCTTTCAACCGGTGTTCGAGATCGACGACCTGAAGCCGGAGGCCGCAGATTTCGATGTGCTGTTGGCCGACGGCGAAAGGCTTAAGGTCGGCAATATGACCATTGAGGTGCTGCACACCCCCGGCCACACGCCGGCGGACGTTAGCTATCGAATCGGCGACGTGGTGTTCGTCGGCGACACGCTGTTCATGCCCGACTACGGCACGGCCAGGGCCGACTTCCCGGGCGGTGACGCGCACCAGCTCTACCGCTCGATCAGGCGCTTGATGACGCTGCCCCCCGAGACTCGGCTCTTCATCTGCCACGACTATAAGGCTCCCGGCCGGGACCATTACGCCTGGGAGACAACGGTCGCCGAAGAGCGTGAGAAGAACGTGCACGTCAAAGACGGAGTCACGGAAGAGGACTTCGTGGCGATGCGCACGGCGCGCGACGCGAAGCTCTCCGCTCCGCGCCTGCTTTTGCCTTCGATCCAGGTCAACATCCGCGCTGGCAGGTTCCCGCCCGCTGAGGCGAACGGCGTGCGCTATCTCACCATCCCGGTGAAGCTGAGGGGCGGAGCGGAACTCTGCGCGTGATTAGCAGCAGGACAGCGCCGGACAAGAGACCGGCTGACGACGGAGACCTGACATGATGCAGGGCATGATGGGTGATGGCACAGCGGGCGCAATGATGTGGGGCATGGGCCTGTTCGGCGTGCTCGTCATCATCGTTCTCGTGCTCGCCGCAATCGCACTCGCGAAGTACATCTTTTCAGGCCGGTAACAGGTCCCTTCGGTCCCAGCCCCAATCTGGTTTTGAACACCGGCTATACCGCCACTGATATTCCTGTTCCCGCCGGCGTCGGTCCGACCGGCAGGGCGACGCTGCAATAGCCTTCAGCTCTTCGGGCGCGGCGGCGCGGTCGCCACTTCCGGCGGATAGACGATTTCTTGGCTCTTGTCCGGCATCCACTGGATGACGATTCCCGTGGAATCCTTTAGCAGCCGATCATCGGCAAACGACAAGCCCTGTGGACGCATGAAATAAAGATCGGGATCGCCAGGGGGAATATTCACCTTGGCGAACGCCGCCTTGATTGCAGCGCGGTCGCTCGAGCCTGCTGCTTCGAGCAGACGCTGCAACACGCGCGCTGTCTGCGCGCCCTGGATTGCGCCTTGGCCGATCTCGATCTTGAGATTGGCCTTGTCCTTGAGCTCCTGCACGATGTTGCGGACGGAATCCAGTTTCGCCGCGGGGCTGAAGCCGGTCATGCCGAAGAGGTTGCGGGTGAGCACGGCCTTGCCGATCTGATCGCCCAAATCCTTCCACAGCACTGTGTCGGAAAAGCCCGCCGTCCCGCCGAAGAAGATCGCATCGTTGTAGTTGAGGCTGAACCGGGCCTGGTGCAGCAAAGTGCCGTCGCGTGGTGTCACGAGTCCGGCGGTCGCATCCGGTTTCATCGAGCGGATGCGCAGCATCGCGGCGGTCTGGTCTGCGGCTTTCAAATCGAGCGGCACCTCGCCGGCGATGTTGAAGCCAAGTTTGGGCAGCCGCTCTTTCAACGCGGCATTCACCAGCTGGCCGGCTTCGTAGTTCGAATAGACCAGCATGACGTTCTTGATCGGGTAGCCTTTCTCCTTGGCGAGCCAACCCAAAAAGTTGGCCATTGTCGCCGCGTAACCGCGGTCATATGGAAAGCCGAGCGAGTAAAGGTATTCGGATTTCGAGCCCGCCGCCCACATCGACAGCGTCGGCATTTTCAGCTCATCGGCCACCGGCGAGATCGCCAGCATTTGCGGGCTAAGCAAGCCGCCGACGATCATCGCGACATTTTCTTCGGTGGCGAGGCGGCGGGCTTCCGTTGCGGTGCGTGCGCCTTGGCTCGCATCGTCGGCGAGAATCAATTCGATCTTCGCCCCGCCCATACTCTTGATGCCGCCTTCCGCGTTGATCTTGTTGATCACATATTCGAAGGCGGGTTCCGATTCCTGCGCGTAAGGCGCGAAATTGCCGCTCATCGGTTGAATGACGCCGATGCGTACGACCTTAGTATCCGCCGCCGCTGCCTTCATTACAACAAGTGCGGCGAGCGCC
>DATJHD010000144.1:0-4632 GCA_035494275.1 Croceibacterium sp. | reverse complement strand
GGCCGCCCTGCTCTCGCCCATCTCGCTTTCGATCCACTCGATCAGCATGGCCAGCGTGTGGCGGATCGTGCGCTCCTGCTCGAAGCTCTTCGCTTCGAGCGTCGCGAGCCGTTCCTGCAGCGCGGCGATGTCCGGCATCAGCGCCGCGACCGCCGCCTCGTCGTGGCGATTGGCGAGCTCGACGATCGCCTGCTGCAACTCGGCGATCTGCCCGTCGCGCTCGGCGAGCATGGCTTCGAGAGCCGCGCTGTCGAAGCGCGGCTCGCGATGGGCGGGCGCGGCCGGCTGGGAGCTTGCTGCCGGCTTCGCCATGGGCCGCGGCGCGGCTTCGGGAAACGCGCGCTCCCCCGCCATCTCGTCGAGCACCGACTTGAGCATGGCGGAATCGATCCGCGTGCGTTCCTCGACCGCGCCGAGCAGCAAGAGCCGGTTGGCGATCTGGTTGATGCGCCGCGGAATGCCGCCGCTGGCGTCGTACAGTTCCTGGAACACCCGCTGGTCGAACGCCGGATGACCGTCCCAGCCGACCTTCCTCAGGCGGTGGAGGATATAGGGCTCGACCTCGCCCTTCTCCATCGGTTCGAGATGGTGCGCGGCGATCACGCGCTGGCGGAGCTGCTCGAGCTCGTGGCTCGACTGCAGCGTGACGCGGAACTCCGGCTGGCCGAGCAGCAGGGTCTGCAGCAGCGGATGGCTGCCGAGCTGGAAGTTCGACAGCATCCGCAGCTCCTCGAGCGCCGAGACGGAGAGATTCTGCGATTCGTCCACCACCAGCAGGCACCGCCTGCCGGCGCGCGCCTGCTCGTGGAGGAATCCTTCGATCGAGCCGAGCGCGCTGGCCTTGTCGTGGCCCTCGATGTCGAGCCCGAAGCTCTGGGCGACGACATGGATGATCTCTTCCTCGTCGAGCTTGCTGGTGACGACCTGCCCCACGACCAGCCGCTGGGAGTCGACGGTGCTCATCAGGTGCGCGACGAGGGTCGACTTGCCCGCGCCGACCTCGCCGGTGATGACCACGAAGCCTTCGCCCTGCGCCAGGCCATAGCCGAGGTACGACAGGGCCTTGCGATGCGTGATGCTGCGGAAATAGAACGCAGGATCGGGCGTCAGCTGGAAGGGCTTGCCTGTCAGGCCATAGAAATCGTGAAACATCTCACTCCCTCCTCGGGGCGTCAGAACTCGTACCGCAGGCCCACCAGGGCCGAGGCGGACATGATGTCGGGAAGCTTGTCCTGGCTGATGCCGTCGAGCCCCACCGCGGCGGTGCCGCTGAGGCGGTCGACGATCCGCCGGTAATAGGCGAGCGACGCGGTGTAGCCGACAGCCTTGCCGCCGGTTCCCGCAAAGCCGCTGTCGAACCACTCGGCGGTCGCGCTGGCGCCGATGCTGGAACGGGCGTCGAGCTCGGTGCTGGCGAAGGCCGCGGCCCACCAGGTCTCGCTGACCACCCCGTCGGCCGCTGCGATCACCGTGCCCGGCGCGGCGATGAACCTGCGCCGGTCGTAGCCTGCGCCGAGGCCCGCCGTCGTGCGGCCGAAATCGACCGCGTAAGTTGCCGAAACGCCGCGGCTGCGGAAGGCCGCCGAGGCCAGCGAGCCGAGCGACCCGCGCAGGCAGCCGCCGCCTTCGAGCGTCGCCACGCAGCCGCCGATATCGCCCGTCAGCGCGTTGCGGACCGCGGTGAATTGCGCCGGCAGGCCGGCCAGCTGGTCGGTGATGAGGCCGCCGAAGCTGGTGATGCCGTCGTACACCGAGACGTTCACGCTCTCGCGCGAGTTCGGCTTGTAAGACAAGGTGCCGTAGTACGTCGTCGAATCGTAGCGCCGCCCGACATGAGCCTCGAGCGACGTGCGCTTGCTCGGCCGCCACATCACGCCGACGTCCCAGATCAGCCCGTCGGTCTGGTAGGCGATCCGGCGCGGCGCGCCCTTGTCGGTCACGTAACGGCCGTCCGGACCGATCACAGGATTGCCCGCCGAATCGCGCAGCGCGTCGCGGCTCGACACCTCGACGTCCTCGTATCCCACGCCGCCGACGAGCGCGAACGTCGGGCTGAGCGGGACGGTCACGTCCCCGCGCACGTTGCGGTCGCGGACCCGCTGGTCGAGGTTGGAGACGTCCTGCTCGATCCACATGCCGCCGACGCCGGCGCCGATGGGCAGCAGCGTGTAGGGGCGAAAGCCGATCCGCGCCTGGACGTTGTGCGTCGTGCTCTCGTCGGCCAGGTCGACGGGGGTCACGCCGGTCGTGCCGACCACCACCGAGCCGGGCTCGGTCACCTTGGTGTAGCCGAAGCGGTAATGGCCCTCGACCTGCAAATCGCCGGCCTGCGTCTCGACCGACGGCCCGATGTAGCCCGAGTAGATCTCGCTGGTGCGACCGGCAGCGTTCGCGAACGCGCCGCCGAACGTGCCGCCATGGCTGTCGATGCTGTCGCGCGCGGCGAGCCCGCCCGCCTCTATCGTCACCGCGCGCGGAACGAGAGCCAGCGAGGCGCGGGCGATACCGCTGATGGTGTCGCTGTCGCGCACGCCGCCGCTTTCGCCGAAGTGGCGCTCGTAGCGCACCGAGGCGGAGGCCGCCGAGTAGTGCCCGGCCGCGCTCACGTCGACGCCGGCGGCGAGCGTGGTGTAAGTCACGGTATCGCTGCCCGGCTCGAGGTCCGCGGTAAGCACCTGGTCGGCTTCGATGTAGGGCGTGACCTCGACGTGCTTTGCCGACTTGGCGGCGTGCGGCGCGTCTTCCGCCAAGGCCCCTCCCGGGAGCGCCAGCATGACGAGGCATGCGGCAACGATGGACGGGCGGATCGCCAAGGCGTCACTCCCCGTAACCGTAGTAGCTTCCGAAGCGGCGGCCGCTCGGGCTGAAGTGCGCCGCGTTGAGCAGCAGCTTGATGTCGGGACAGGCCGAGAGCAGCGACAGCGCGTCCTCGAGCGCCGATTGCCCGGTGATGTCGGCCCGCGCGACGACCAGCGCCTGGCCGACGGACTTGGCGAGCTCGGCGGCGGGAGTCGCCGCCAGCGCCGGCGGCGAATCGAAGATCACCATCCGGTTGGGCGCGCCGCGGGTCAGCCGGTCGAGCACCTCGGCCGTGCGGCTGCTGGCGAGATACTCGCTGTCCGAGTTCGTCGGGTTGCCGGCGGGCAGCACGTAAAGTCCGGGAATATCGGTCGAGATCACGCAATCCTCGACCCGGATCGCGGGGTCCGCGAGCGCGTCCATCAGGCCGCGGCCGCCGGACAGGCCAAGCGTCGAGAGGATCGAGGGCTTGGCGAAATCGGCGTCGACCAGCAGGACCTCGCCGTCCTTCTCCGCGGCCATCGCGAGCGCGAGATTGGTCGCGCAGAAGGTCTTGCCTTCGCCCGGAAGCGGCGAGCAGACCAGCACGCGCTGCGCGAGGTCGCCACCGCCGTTGCGCCGGCCGGCGCGGGCGGCGAGAAGCAGCTGCCGCTTCACGATACGGAATTCCTCGAGCAGGGTCGTCACCTTGCCGTCGAGCTGGATCAGGCCCTGGTCGGCAAGGTGCCGGCGGTCGAGCCGCTGCGGCTCGCCGGTAAAGCGAACGGGCTCCGCCGCTTCCTCGCTCTGAACCGCAACAGGTTCGGCGACCACGGGCGCCGCCGGGGGCGCGGCGGTCCTGCGCGGCGCCTGGCTGGGGGGCGAGGCCGCGAGGTCGTGCGGCACCATGGGCGGCGCGAACTCGCCGAGCCCGATCACCTCCTCGGCGCGCTCGAACAGCGACTTGCCGTTCTTGTCCGGCGGCGGGATCTTGCTGTGCTCGGTCATGCGACGAGCCCCCGCTGGACGAACTCCGCGGCGAGCAGCACCAGGAACAGGCCGGCGAGGCTTGCGGCACCGGCAAAGAACAACCTGCGCCGCCTCTTCTCGAGCGCCCGAGCGGCGTCGGTCAGCGCCAGCGAGATGGTGCCGACGACCGGCAGTTCGAAGACGGATTCGAGCTTGCTCGCCGTGGCGAAGGTCGAGCGCATCCGGCCGACGCCGTAAGCGGTGCCGCACCCGGCGGCGATCCCGATCAAGAGCACGCCGAACAGCAGCAGCGGGCGGTTGGGCGAGGAGGGCTTGCGCGGGGCGTTCGGCGGATCGACGACCTGGAACTTGATCGAGCTGTGCTCGGTCTCGACCTGCCCGCGCAGCTGCAGCTGCTCGCGGTCGGCCAGCAGCTTGTCATACTGGTCCTTGAGCACGTCGTAGTCGCGGCTGATCTGCTTGGCCTCGGCCGCGGCGGCGGGTTCCTGCGCCTCGTTGGCCTCGGTCTGCATGATCTGCTGGCGCAGCGCCGCGGCGCGCGAGGTCAGTGCCTCGACCGCCGCCTGGCGCTCGATGCGGATCGATTGCAGCGAGGTGTAGGCCGGGTTGGGCGTGCCGTAGTCGCCGCCAGGTCCCGCCGCCTGCCTGCTCAGCACGGCGACCTGCTTTTCGGCCGCGATCACGTCGGGGTGGCTTTCGGTGAGTCCGCGCGCCTGCAGCGCGGCGAGGTTGCTTCTCGCCTGCGCCAGCGCCGCGCGCGGGCTGCCCGATTCGGGAGTGGTGAGCGTCCTGGGCGTGCTCGCCAATTGCCCGTCGACCGCCGCCAGCGAGCTCTGGGCGGCGGCAAGATCGGCCTCGACGCTG
>DATJHD010000143.1:0-4868 GCA_035494275.1 Croceibacterium sp. | reverse complement strand
AATGCCCGCGCCGCCCGCGCGCATGCGCTCGGCCAGCGTGCCCTGCGGGCAGAACTCGACCTCGAGCTCGCCGGCGAGGAACTGCCGCTCGAACTCCTTGTTCTCGCCGACGTAGGAGCTGATCATCTTCCTGACCTGCCTCGTGCGCAGCAGCTTGCCGATGCCTTCGTTGTCGATGCCGGCGTTGTTGCTGGCGAACGTCAGGTCCCTGACCCCGCTCGCCTGGATCGCCTCGATCAGGCGCTCGGGAAGGCCGCACAGGCCGAACCCGCCCGCGGCGATCAGCATGCCGTCGCGCAAGACCCCGTCGAGCGCTGCCGCGGCGTTGGGATAGAGCTTGTGCATCGCGAGCCTTTCCAAGAAAGATTGGCCCCGAGTCCTAGGCAGGATAGTGTCTCGTGCAACCGCTTTTTGCCTGGCGGACTGAACGGTCATCCTGTCGCAGCGCAACATCGTTGGGCAAGGCGAGGATCACAAGGCGCGCCCTAACCGTTGGTAGGATAAGGTTAAATCCCTAGAGTTGCGCGCTTTGCAACACCCGATGTTTATTTCGCACTTGCGAAATGTGAGCAGGTGCAACATATGCATCGGGCCTTTCAGGCATCCTCTCCCAAAACTTCCAGCCCGGGCGGCAACGCCCGGGCTTTTTTCTTGGCCGCTTGCGGGAAACACCGCATACCTGCGGGCATTGTCCCAGAGCACGGCCGCGTGTGGGGGTTTGCAATCGGCAAACCGGTTCCTAGCTGTGGCTTCTGAGAACAGTAACCGGGAGCGAGCGGGCCGATGGCTGACGTAGCGGAAAAGGTGAAGCAAGGGACGATCCGGCTGCAGGTCGCCGCCGCCCGGCAAGAGGAAAGCGGCCAGGGCGTCGCCCGGATGCCCCGGTCGGCCTTCCAGGCGCTCGGCATCACCGACGGCGATTTCGTCGAAATCGAAGGCAAGCGGCTCACCGCCGCCGTCGCCATTCCCGGCTATCCCGAGGATGAGACGCTCGCGGTCGTCCGCCTCGACGGCCTGCAGCGCGCCAACGCCGGGACCTCGTCGGGCGAGCACGTCACCGTCCGCCGAGCCGAATCGAAGCCGGCGACGCGCGTCGTGTTCGCCCCGGCGCAGCGCGAGATGCGCCTGCACGGGCCCACCGAAGCGCTGAAGCGGGTGTTCTTCCAGAAGCCGCTGGTCGCCGGCGATCTCGTCGCCACGCACGGCCAGCAGCCGGTGCAGGACGTGCCGCCCGAAGTGCGCCGGATGTTCAACGCGCCGGCCTACGCGCTGACGCAAATCCGCCTGCAAGTCATTGCCACCGTGCCCAAGGGCATCGTCCACATCGACGAGACGACCGAGGTCGAGCTGCGCGCCGAGTTCGAAGAGCCGCGCGACAGCCGGGCGATCATCAACTACGACGACGTCGGCGGGATGGACGAGACCATCAAGCAGCTGCGCGAGATGGTCGAGCTGCCGCTGCGCTACCCCGAGCTGTTCACCCGGCTCGGCGTCGATCCGCCCAAGGGCGTGCTGCTCCATGGCCCGCCGGGCACCGGCAAGACGCGCCTCGCCATGGCGGTCGCGAACGAAAGCGATGCGCAATTCTTCACCATCAACGGCCCTGAGATCATGGGCTCGGCCTATGGCGAGAGCGAGAAGCGCCTGCGCGAGGTGTTCGAGGAAGCGCAGCGCGCCGCGCCCTCGATCATCTTCATCGACGAGATCGATTCGATCGCCCCCAAGCGCGGCAACGTCACCGGCGAGGCGGAAAAGCGGCTGGTCGCCCAGCTGCTGACGCTGATGGACGGACTGCATGCCCGCTCCAATCTCGTCGTCATCGCCGCCACCAACCGGCCGGAGGCCATCGACGAAGCGCTCCGCCGCCCGGGCCGCTTCGACCGCGAGATCGTCATCGGCGTCCCCGACGAACAGGGCCGCAAGGAAATCCTCGCGATCCACACCCGCGGCATGCCGCTCGGCGAAGGGGTCGACCTGAAGGAACTCTCGCGCAGCACGCACGGGTTCGTCGGCGCGGATCTCGCGGCCCTGGCGCGTGAGGCGGCGATCGAGGCGGTTCGGCGGATCATGCCCAAGCTCGATCTCGACGCGCGCACGATTCCTCCCGAGGTGCTTGAGACCCTGCAAGTCGAGAAGGACGACTTCCGCGAGGCGCTGAAGCGCGTGCAGCCGAGCGCGATGCGCGAGGTCATGGTGCAGACGCCGACCATCGGCTGGGACGATATCGGCGGACTCGATTACGCCGAGGAACGGCTGCGCGAGGGCGTCGAACTGCCCCTCAGGAACCCCGAGGCGTTCGACCGTCTCGGCATCCGGCCGGCCAAGGGCTTCCTGCTGTACGGCCCGCCGGGCACGGGCAAGACATTGCTGGCGAAGGCCGTCGCCAAGGAGGCGGAGGCCAACTTCATCTCGATGAAGAGCTCCGACGTGCTGTCCAAGTGGTATGGGGAGAGCGAGCAGCAGATCAGCCGCATGTTCGCCCGCGCGCGCCAGGTCGCACCGTGCGTGATCTTCATCGACGAGATCGACAGCCTGGTGCCGGCTCGCGGCACCGAGGCCAACGAGCCGCAGGTCACCGCGCGTGTGGTCAACACCATCCTCGCCGAGATGGACGGGATGGAGGAGCTGAACGCGATCGTCGTGATCGGCGCGACCAACCGCCCGTGGCTGGTCGATCCCGCGCTGCTGCGCCCGGGCCGCTTCGACGAGCTGGTCTATGTCGGTCCGCCCGACGCCCCCGGCCGGCGGCTGATCCTCGGCATTCACACGCGCAACATGCCGCTCGCCAAGGATGTCGACCTCGACAGCATCGCCGCGCAGACCGAGCGATACACCGGCGCGGACCTTTACGACGTGGTCCGCCGCGCGGGCCTCGTCGCCATTCGCCGCAACAGCGAGAAGGCGAGCGAGGTTACCGCCGCAGACTTTGCCGAGGCGCTCGATGACAGCCGGCCGACGGTGACCGAGCAGATGGAAGCCGATTACCAGGCCATGCAGGGCGAACTGAAGAAGCGCGCGATGGAAGTGCAGCCGATGGGCTTCATCACCGCAGGGATGGTGGAATCGACGCGGGAGAAGAAGCACCCGTAGGCCCGTTCGTTCACCTTGGACGCGGCGGTTCACAAGCGCTGGGGTCGCTGCGTTTCTCCCGTGGGGAGGTCGTCGGCATGATGGGCATCGCAAGCACCGCACCGCTCGCGCTCGCGCTGGTGCTGTCCAGCTGTGGCGGCGGGGGTAGCGGCGGCACGCCCGCTCCTTCGCCAAGCTCCGCGCCGACCCCGACGACCACGCCGGCCCCGACCACGACCGCGGTAACGCAGCGAACGATCGCCACTTTCGCCACGCCCTGGGCCATGGTGTTCCTGCCCGACGGGCGTCTGCTGGTCACGGAAAAGCCCGGCAAGCTGCAGCTGGTCACGAGCGCGGGCGCCAAGACCGAGGTCAGCGGAGTCCCGGCCGTGACCTATTCCGGGCAGATCGGGTTGCTCGACGTGGCCCTCGATCCCGCCTACGCGACCAACGGCCGGGTCTGGTTGAGCTACGAGGAACCCGCCACCGGTGGTGAGCGGCTTGCCGTCGCCCAGGCGACGCTGAACCTTGCCGGCACACCCGGCCTGACCGGGCTGACGGTGGTGTGGCGCGCGACGCCCACGACGACGGGTGGCCAGCCCGGCGGCCGCATGGCGTTTTCGCCCGACGGCCGGTACCTGTTCGTCAGCACGGGCGAGCGACAGCAATTCACGCCGGCGCAGGACCTGTCCGGCACGCTCGGCAAGATCGTCCGCCTCAATCTCGACGGCACCGCGGCGGCCGGCAATCCTTTCGCCTCCACCGTGGGCGCCAAGCCCGAAATCTGGACGCTCGGCCACCGCAATCCCTACGGGCTCGTCTTCGCCAGCGACGGCCGGCTGTTCGAGAGCGAAATGGGCCCGATGGGCGGCGACGAGTTCAACCTGATCGAGCCGGGCGGGAACTACGGTTGGCCGAACGTGTCGGAAGGCGACAATTACGACGGCACGCCGATCCCGCGCCACTCGACCAATCCGGCGTACACGGCTCCGCTGCTCAGCTGGACCCCGGTGATCGCGCCGAGCGGGATGATCCAGTACCATGGCACCCGCTTCGCCGGCTGGAACAATGATTTCATCCTCGGCGGGCTGGTCCAGCAGGGAATCGTGCGCGTGCGGGTCAGCGGCGGCACCGCCGTCGAAGCGGGGCGCATTTCCCTCGGCGCGCGCATCCGCGAGGTCGAGGAGGCCGCGGACGGCAGCATCTTCGTGCTGCAGGACGGCGCCTCGGCGAAACTGATCCAGCTGCTTCCCGCCTGAGCAGGGCAGGCGCGGTCAATGCGCCGCATCCCAGCTCGGCCCGTGGCCGATCTCGACGCCGAGCGGCACGTCGAGCGCAACCGCCGGGAGGGCGGCTTCGGCCATCACCCGCTCGATCACCGGTGATGCCGCGGCGAGGTCAGCTTCGGGCAGCTCGAACACGAGTTCGTCGTGGACCTGCAGCAGCATCTTCACGTGACCGAGCCCGGCATCGTTCAGCGCCGGCATCATCCTCGCCATCGCGCGCTTGATGATGTCGGCGCTGGTTCCCTGGATCGGGGCGTTGATCGCCGCGCGCTCGCTCCCCTGGCGCTCGGGCGGGTGGCGCGAGTTGATCCGCGGAAACCAGGTCTTGCGGCCGAACAGCGTCTCCGAATAGCCGCGCTCGCGCACCTGTTCGAGGGTGTGGACGATGTAGCGCTGGATGCCCGGAAAGCGCTGGAAGTAGCGATCGATGATCGATTGCGCCTCGTCGGCGTCGATGCCGAGCCGGCCGCCGAGGCCCCAGCGGCTGATGCCGTAGAGGATCGCGAAGTTGAC
>DATJHD010000142.1:0-2465 GCA_035494275.1 Croceibacterium sp. | reverse complement strand
GCGGGCGATCGTGCGCGGGTTGACGTCGGGCGCCAGCGGCACTTTCTGCATGTGCACGGCGAGAATCTTCTCGCGCCCGTCGATGTCGGGGATCGGCACGACGACCTGGCGGTCGAAGCGGCCCGGGCGCAGCAGCGCCGGATCGAGCACGTCGGGCCGGTTGGTCGCGGCGATGATGATGATGCCCTCGTTGGCTTCGAAGCCGTCCATCTCGACGAGCAGCTGGTTCAGCGTCTGCTCGCGCTCGTCGTTCGAGTTGCCGAGCCCGTGGCCGCGATGGCGGCCGACCGCATCGATCTCGTCGATGAAGACGATGCACGGTGCATTCTTCTTCGCCTGCTCGAACATGTCGCGCACGCGGCTGGCGCCGACGCCGACGAACATCTCGACGAAGTCGGAGCCGGAAATGGTGAAGAACGGCACGCCCGCCTCGCCCGCGATCGCGCGGGCGAGCAGGGTCTTGCCTGTGCCGGGCGAGCCGACCAGCAGCGCGCCCTTGGGAATCTGGCCCCCGAGCTTGGAGAAGCGCTGCGGGTCCTTCAAGAACTCGACGATCTCCTCCAGTTCCTCGCGCGCCTCGTCGATGCCGGCGACGTCGGCGAAAGTGACGCGGCCCTGCTTCTCGGTCAGCAGCTTGGCCTTGGACTTGCCGAAGCCCATCGCGCCCGAGCCGCCGCCCTTCTGCACGGTGCGCAAAGCGAAGAAGGCCACGCCCAGGATCAGCACGAATGGCAGCGACTGGATGAGGATGTAGAGCAGGACGTTGGGTTCGTCCTTCGGCGCGCCGGTGTAGCGCACGTTGTTCTGGTCGAGCAGCTGCGTCAGGTTCGTGTCGTTGGCGATCGGCACGGTGCTGAACGCCTGGCCGTTCTTGAGCTTGCCGCTGATCTGGTCGGTCGAGATCTGCACCTCGTCGACCGAGCCCTCGGCGACCTTCTGGCGGAAGTCTGAATAGCGGATTTCGGTGCCGGCAGCGGCGCGCGGGCCGCCGAACATCGACACGACCAGCAGCAGGGCAAGGAAGATTCCGCCCCACACCAGAAGGCTCTTCAGCCAGGGGTTGCCGCCGTTGTTGTCCGGCTCGCGGTTGTCACTCATGAATGCGCTCTACCTTTCGCGCCCAATGTAGGCGCGCAGGGGTGAATGGCAAGTTGACGAGCCCGCAGCGCCTCGCCGGACGACAGGCAGGATCCGCTCTTGCCCGCAGCCTCGCCCAAACAGGCGCTTGCAGAAGTACGATTTTCCACGCTCGCTCTCGCCAACCGCACAGCGCCCGCGGCAGGGCCGTAACCCCGGCCGCCGGGGTCGCCGCCGCGGCGGCGGTTGCGCTCCATGCGCTCATGGGCGTGTTCCGCCAGCGGTGTGCAAGGAAGCTTTCTTGCAGCGGAGCGGGCCGCCGGCAACGGTTCCTCGGGCCGCCCCCCCGGGACCACGCCCCGCCGCATAGCCGGGAACCCCTCGAGAAGGCGCAGGCTTGCAAGGGCCTAGCAGGGGGTCACTACTTGGAGAAAACCATCATGAAAACTTATGCCACTCTCTCGCTCGCGCTGCTGCTTGGCGCTGCCGGAACCGCGGCGATCGCGCAAGACGCGGCGCCTAAGCAGGCAACGCCGCCTGCGGCTGACGCGGCTGCCGCTCAGGGCAGCGCCAACGGGGCGGGCAACGCGGCCGGCTCCCCGGCCGAGGCCGTTCCGGCAACCTCGCCGCAAGCGAGCGACCAGGCCAAGAGCGAGGTTCCGGACGCCACCGCGAAAGCGGTCGACGCCCTCGGCAACGCCCCCGGCCAGCAGGCAACCGACACGTCGACGTCGGCCGCCACGGGAGCGGGCAATGCCGATGCTGCTGCCACGACCGACACGAAGGGCAAAAATAAGAAGGACAAGCACCACAAGTAGGCAGGCGAGCCTGTGGCGATTGGGGGTGCGGGGTAGAATGCCCCGGAACTCGCCCTCAATCGTCCGGTGCCCTGCCACCCGTCGGGGGTTGGCCCAGCTCGCCGGGGCAGCCTAGTCGTAGTCGGCCCCGTATTCCCCTTCGGCGAGGTCGGAAAATTTCGTGATCTTCGCCTCGAACCGCAGCCGCACCTTGCCGGTCGCGCCGTGGCGCTGCTTGGCGACGATCAGCTCGGCAAGGCCGTAGACACTTTCCATTTGCGCGGCCCAGGCGGCATGCTGCTCGTGAACCTTCGGCTCGTCGCTTTCGACCGGGCGCTTGGGCTCGCGCGCGGCGACGTAATAGTCCTCCCGGTAGACGAACCACACCATGTCGGCATCCTGCTCGATCGAGCCGGATTCCCTGAGATCCGACAGCATCGGGCGCTTGTCGTCGCGCTGCTCGACCGCGCGGCTGAGCTGGGAGAGCGCGATCACCGGCACGTCGAGCTCCTTGGCCAGCGTCTTCAGGCCGCGGCTGATCTCGGAGATCTCGTTGACGCGGTTGTCCTGGCTGCGCTGGCTGCCCTGGAG
>DATJHD010000141.1:0-4510 GCA_035494275.1 Croceibacterium sp. | reverse complement strand
CACCCCGCGCATCAGGTTGGCGCGATGGACCGCCGCCGCGCTCCAGGTCTTGCCGCTGTCGGCGCTGGCGGTGAGGCCCCAGCGGCCGAGCTGGTGGCGAACGGCAAACGAGGCGTCCGTGCTGCGGTAGAGGCCGGGATCACCCACCGCCTCGCCGGCGATCATGAAGGCGGGCCGGTCCTGGCCCTGCAGCTGGGCGACGAGGCCGTCGCCACTTTGCGCGAAGCCGAAGGCGACCTTGGTGTGCGGTGCCAGCTGCAGGGCCACGCGGCCTGCGAGCACGCGCGCCTGCTCGGCATCCTCGCGGGTGAGGCGCAGCTCGGCGATCTGCGGCGCGCCGCCGGGAGCGTTGCCAGCGGCGATGGTGAACGCCACAGCGGCCTTGTCATTGCCGGCAGAGACGTGCCGCGCGAGCGTTCCGACCGAACCCTGCAGCGGTTGGCTGACGACCGCACCGCGCAACGTCGGACCGAAATCGACGCCGAACGCGCGCTTGTACTCGTCGAGCACGACCGCCTGGAGCGAGGCATGCGAGGCGGCATCGCCCATCGCCGGCGAGGTGACACCGCTGGTGTCGGCGAGGGCGACGGCGGCGGATTCGCCGGCGAGGCTCGTCGTGCCGATCGGCTGGAAGGCCTTGGCTATATCGAGGATGCCGCGGCCGTAAACGGCGTCGGTCCCCGAAGCGCCGGCGTCGAATGCCGAGCGCAGCAGGATGTCGACGATTTCCTTGCCGGTCAGGTTGGGGAATGCCTGCGCCAGCAAGGCCGCCGCGCCGGCGATCTGCGGCGTGGCGAAGCTGGTGCCCGACAGGAGATACTCGTAACCTTGATTATCAACGTAGATCTGCCCGTTCTTGTACTCGCAGCAGATCCGGTCGCCGCGAGCCACGAGGAAATGGTTGGGCTGATTGCCGGCGCGGTCGCTGAAGTCGGTGATCTTGCCGTTCGCATCGATCGCACCGGCGATGATCACCGCTCCGTTGCCCGAGGTGTCGATTCCGGCTCCGAATGCATCGGGGTTGGGGGTGCCGTCGTTTCCGGCGGCGACGACGACCACCACTCCGACGGCAGCGGCATTCGCAACCGCGTTCCTGACGGCCGCGGACGGCGCGTCGCCGCCGAGCGACAGGTTGATGACCTTGGCGCCGTTGGCGACGGCATAGTTGATGGCCGAGGCGATCGTCGGATCGTCGAACTGGCAGCCCCCCGTGTCGGGGGCGCTCGACCCGCCGTCTTCGGTGCAGGTCCCTGGCGTATCGGTGCGCAGCGCCATGATCGTCGCGTCCCAGGCGATGCCGAGGATGCCGGAGCCGTTGCGGGCCGCCGCGGCAACTAGCGCCACATCGGTGCCGTGATCGTCGGTCGCGTTGTAGCCACGCGTGCTGGTGGCGCTGAACATGTCGCGTGAGGCTGACGAGATACGGCCGCTGAATTCCGGA
This sequence comes from Croceibacterium sp., assembly GCA_035494275.1. Lineage (GTDB taxonomy): Bacteria > Pseudomonadota > Alphaproteobacteria > Sphingomonadales > Sphingomonadaceae > Croceibacterium_B. The sequence goes on along the minus strand of DATJHD010000141.1, from coordinate 3,069 downwards.
CTGCTGATGTCGATCCCGGTGTCCACCACCGCGATTGAAACGCCCTTGCCGGTCCACCCGAGATTCCACGCCGTCGCCGCGTTGTGCTGCAGCGGGCCATCGGAATCGCGGAATTCCTGGGTGTCGAACCTGGTCGGCACCGGCGCAGGCGTCATGGTCGCGCTCGGCGAAGGCGACGGTGAAGGTGACGGCGCCGGTGGGGGCGCGGGCGTGGGAGCCGGGCGTGGGCTCGGAGCGGGTGCCGGAGGCGGCGTGCTGCCCACGCCGCCTCCACCGCCGCACGCGGCCAACAGCGCCCACGCGGGCACGGCGACGGCCAAGCGCAGCCTCGTCCGGCTCCTTTTTCGTGGATTCGGCGGACGATCCGCCATTGCCGCGCCGCCACGCACGGCTCCCGACCCCGCAATCACCATGTTCGACCCCAAAGAATGCGAACCCCGGAGCGGACGGGTCGCAAGACGCCTTGCCCCTGATCGGGCAGCGGTTTACCGGCCCTTCGCCCGCACCGCTTGAACACGCAGTGAACCGCAGCTTGGTTAAGGAATTCTGATGACCGACAGCCTCGAATCCGCGATCGAAGCCGCCTGGGACCACCGCGAGGACGTCAATCCGGGCAGCAGCGAGGTGCGCGCTGCCGTCGAGGCGGCACTCGAGCTGCTCGACAGCGGGCGCGCGCGCGTGGCGGAAGCCGACGGCAACGGAGGCTGGCGCGTCAACCAATGGCTGAAGAAGGCGGTGTTGCTCTCTTTCCGGCTCAACGACAACGCGGTAATGGAAGTTGCCGCGGGCGGCGCACCCGCGTTCGACAAGGTCCCGAGCAAGTTCGCCGGCTGGGGCGAGAACCGGTTCCGCGAAGCCGGTTTCCGTGTCGTGCCAGGCGCGGTCGTCCGCCGCGGCAGCTTCATCGGCCGCAACGCGGTGCTGATGCCAAGCTTCGTCAATATCGGCGCCTACGTCGGCGAAGGGACGATGGTCGATACCTGGGCGACGGTCGGCTCATGCGCGCAGATCGGGCGCAACGTGCATATTTCGGGCGGAGCGGGGATCGGCGGTGTGCTCGAGCCGCTCCAGGCGGGGCCGGTCATCATCGGCGACGGGGCGTTCATCGGCGCCCGCGCGGAAGTGGCCGAAGGCGTGCGCGTCGGCGAAGGAGCGGTGCTGTCGATGGGCGTGTACCTTGGCGCTTCCACCAAGATCGTCGACCGGGCGACAGGCCAAGTCCAACGCGGAGAAGTCCCGCCCTATGCCGTCGTCGTGCCGGGCGCGATGGCGGGCAAGCCGCTTCCAGACGGCTCGCCGGGACCGTCGCTTTACTGCGCCGTCATCGTCAAGACCGTGGACGCGCAAACGCGGGCTAAAACCGGGATCAACGAGCTCCTGAGGGACTGACCTGCCCGCCGAGCAAGCGGAACGTTCGCCAACGCGGGCCGTTTTTCGAGGGCAAACCCTCGCAAGGGTCAAGAAGCCTCGGGAGCGAAGCCATGCGACAGGACGGCGACGAAATCCATGTGGATGTGGACGAGGCGCGCGCCGCCACCACTCCCAATGTGACACGCTGGGTCCTGACTTTCGGCTTGCTCGGCGCGATAATTCTGCTGACGGCTATCTGGGTGATCGGGGCCCTGTCCAGCGACCAGCACACGCAGACGGTCGATGCGCAGATACGCGCCGAGCAGAAAGCCGGCAGCGGCGGGGCCAACGACAGCATCGTCAGCGACCATGCCGACCAGATGAAGTCGACCAGGCCGGGCGAAGGCACCGAGCCGCTCAACATGCCCAACAAGAACGCCAGCGGTCAGTGATCGCACGAAAGGAGGACTGGCATGCCAGCCAAATCGAAATCCCAGCAAAAGGCCGCCGGCGCGGCCCTCTCCGCCAAGCGGGGCGACACCAAGAAGTCGGAGCTCAAGGGCGCGTCCAAGGGCATGTACGAATCCATGTCCGAGAAGCAGCTCGAGAAGATGGCTCACACCAAGCGCAAGGGTAAGCCAGAGCACGTAGGCTGATGGCCGAAGGCCTCGAGCGCTTCGTCGAGGCGCAGCGCTCGACCTACGATCAGGCCCTGGCGGAACTGCGCGCCGGCGCCAAGCGAAGTCACTGGATGTGGTTCGTGTTTCCGCAGATCGCCGGTCTCGGCCGCAGTCCCGCTGCTCGCTTCTACGCGATCGCGGATGCCGTGGAGGCGCGCGCCTACCTGACGCACCCCGTCCTCGGGCCGCGCCTTCGTCAAAGTACCGAAGCGATGCTGCGCTGGGCCGGTGACAAGACCGCCGAGGCGATCCTCGGGCCCATTGACGCCATGAAGTTCACGAGTTCGATGACCCTGTTCAACGCGGTAGCCGAAGGGGACGACCTGTTCGCCCGCGCCCTCGCCGCATTCAATCGTGGACAGCGCGATCCGCTGACGCTGGAGCGGCTCTGAACTTCTTGCCAACCACCATCGCGGCAACCGGCGTCCCCTCTTTATGCGCCCGTTGATTATGCAAGCCCGGATTGCGAAGCCCATTTCGCCCGAATGCGGGACTTCGCCAATGCCTGCAATCATCCTCCATCTGTCCGCCTCTTCACACCGACCAGCAAAAATGCCGGCCGGGTGGAGCGCCGTCCACGACAACAATTGCGGACCTTGTCAACGCAGCTAATATGTCGCTCGATGAGGGCATCGAAAAAGGCAACCGCCGCCTTTTCGCGCTCAAACAGGATGCGCGGACTCGAAGTCCTGCCGAGGGGGTCACTGTCATGCATATGCCGTTCCGATTGCTCTGTCTTGCGTTGCTGCCCGCCTCGCTCTGGCTCGGCTCCTCGGCCCAGGCCGATGCGCCAGATCCGCACGCCCACATGGACATGCCGGCGAAGGCATCGTCTGGGGCGGCGCACTGGTCGCGCTGGTCCGATCCCAAGTCATGGCCCGACGGCAAGGTTCCGGGGGCGGGTGATGCGGTGACGATCGCCAAGGACAAGGCGATCGTCCTCGACGTCACCCCGCCGGCGCTGCGCAGCCTGACGATCAACGGCAAGCTCAGCTTTGCGAACGACCGCGACCTCGCGCTCACGACCGAGTGGATCTAC